>DATDXK010000111.1:0-3594 GCA_035289345.1 Candidatus Nanoarchaeia archaeon | reverse complement strand
GTGAAACCGCCTCACCTCGCCATAAATGACAAGGTTTCAAAAGAGGCGGTTTCTCAACTACGCATTTTTAGCATGCAAAAATTTCGCCCTAAAGGGCGGGGTTTTACACCCAGCGAAATTTTTTGCATAATCGAACTTTTTTAGCCATTTTTATATATAGCTAGTGACTTACGGTTAGTTCAATAATTTATCACACTAGCTATATGATTAGAGGTTAATTATGGACGCTATTGAAAAAAAGGTTGGAAGCAATTGAGCAAAGAAATAAGAAAGTTGAACTGGACAAGGCTTGGGAAACCAGTTGGTCAAGAAAAATGATTATTGCTGTTTTAACCTACATAACCATAGTATTATTTTTCTTGGCAGCTCAATTGCCAAGACCATTCATTAATCCAATTGTTCCGACAGCTGGGTTTGTTCTTTCTACTTTCTCATTGCCGTTTTTCAAGAGAGCCTGGATCAAGCATACAACCAAAAAATAATCTTGGCATGGAATAACCTTGGTCTTCAGAGCTTAATCAATTGCTCTGATGAGCCACAATACAGAAAGGCATGACGCACCGGCAATCTGCAAGAAAGATGTTTTCTTATTTTATTAAGCTGTTTTCTGGCTTTAACTATTCTGGGGCTGCATTTCACCTCATAAATATCACAATAATTCTGATGGATGGCCAGAACATCCACTTCAGCAACTTTCCTTCTCCTGGGGGAAAATAGGGGCACTCCTTGTAACAAGATTTTGTAGTGTGGCTGTAATTGTTCACAGAGAACATCTACAAACAAGTCATGTTTGCTTTTCTTTTCGATGTTAATCTAAAGATAATTTTTGAATATAAAAATATTGGCTGTAATTAATTAGTAAGGATATAGCTGCAATTTATAAAGAAGATCCTGATTCTGGTCTTTAAGTAAAATATCCAGGGTAAAGAAACATTTATATTTTTTAATTGATTGTTCAATGATATGATTAAATTAGAATTTCCTCTGTTGCGGCAGACTTTTAAATATGACTGTGGGGCAATTGCTTTAGAGGCAGTATTAGCTTACTATGGCATCGAGTTGAGGGAAGACCATCTCCTGAAGCAGGCTGGAACCACCAAAAAAGGAACGCCACTAAATGGCATAGTGCGGACGGCTAGACATTTTGGCTTGAAATGCCATTCACGGAAGATGGCTTTAGATGATCTCCAAAAATATTTAGATAAGAAGATACCAGTCATTCTGGTGCTGCAGGCTTGGTCAACTAAGCCTAAGGTTAACTGGGTTAACGATTGGGCTGACGGCCATTATGTCGTAGCTATCGGCTACAGCAAAACCAGAGTTTATTTTCAAGACCCTTCTTCATTTAAATGCACTTACTTGACTATTAACGAGCTAGGCAAGCGGTGGCATGACGCTGGAGCTGATGGAAAAAGGTATGTTAGCCATGGCATCGCAGTTTTTGGCCGAAAACCGGTGTTTAGCTCCAAGGCCATGGAGCATATGGGTTAACATTCCTTATGCAAAAAATTTCGCTGGGTGTAAAACCCCGCCCTTTAGGGCGAAATTTTTGCATGCTAAAAATGCGTAGTTGAGAAACCGCCTCTTTTGAAACCTCGTTATTTATGGCGAGGTGAGGCGGTTTCACGCATTTTTAGCATAGTCTATCGTATTTGATAGTTGATCATATCCATTCTGATAAAACTTTGCCGCGGTTTCGTTAAGGCCAAAATAATATTCATTTAATTGCTTGAACTGCTCTTCACCAATTCCCAGCATGGAGAAATCAAGGAGTTGATCCAACGTTCTTTCAATTCGGGCTTCATCATTTACCCTGTTAGCGATTATATTTTCTACTTCCTTAGAAAGTTGCGGCAGGACTGATTTAACTAATATTAACACCCACCTAATTTGCTGTTCAAGGGATTGGTAAAGTTCATCCATAGCGTTAGATTATGATGGGCCCGCCCGGATTTGAACCGGGGACTAACACCTTGTAAGGGTGCTGTCATTTGCGGCAATTTTAGTAACCGCTAGACCACGGGCCCAAAGGTCACATCATTTGATAACGAAACAGCATGCGCTCACTACATTCGCTTAGCTGTTATTAATCGCTCGATACCAAGTGCCATGTAATTTGATAGCTGTGGGCTATAAGCTATAAGCTATTATCTAGTTAATGTCACTGATAACGGATTGGAACTATTAGCTTTAAAAACTTTACTGAAGCAAAATTATATAAACCATAATTCTTATTCTAATCTTATGATTAAAAAGAATGGAATGCGCTTTCTAGTTAAGGATATGGATATTGCTACTGGCGGCTCATTCATCGCAATTCTAAACCATGATGATGCCATACGTCTAGATTTACATCTGGGCGATCGCATTCTGGTAAAATATCGCCACCGTAAAATTACTTGCATAGTAGATATCTCTGAGAGCGAGAAGGCTGTTTCCCGTGGCCGACTGGGATTATTTGAAGAAGTATTGGATTCATTACAGGTCAAGAACAATCAGCTGGTAAATATTCAATTCACTAATAAACCGGAATCGGTCCAGCATATAAAAGATAAACTGGATGGAAAGATCCTTAATTATAAAGAGCTGCTGCATATTACTGCCGATATTACTAACGACCGCTTATCTGATATTGAAAAGACTTACTTTGTAGCCGGCAGCTACATCCGCGGCTTGAATCTAGATGAAATCATTAACTTAACCAAAGCCATGGTGCAGACCGGCAAGAAAATTAAATTTTCAGGAATTACTTTGGATAAACATTCTATTGGCGGTGTTCCTGGCAACCGTACTACCATGATTATTACGCCGATCATTGCCGCAGCCGGCTTTACCATGGCTAAAACTAGTTCCCGAGCCATCACTTCTCCAGCTGGCACGGCTGACGTCATGGAATGCCTGGCTAACGTTACCTTGACTGAAAAACAAATTAAGAAAGTGGTACACAAAGTTCACGCTTGCATCGCGCACGGGGGAGCTATAAATTTGGCGCCGGCTGATGACAAAATAATCACGGTAGAACATCCTTTGTCTATCGACGCTGAAGGCCAGCTGGTAGCTTCAGTGATGGCTAAAAAATATTCGGTCTCTTCCAAACATGTTTTGATCGATATCCCCAGAGGCAAGTCAACTAAAGTTAAGACTAGAAAACAGGCTCGCCGGCTGAGTAAGATTTTCGAGAAAGTAGGCCAAAAATTAGGCATGAATGTTAAGGTAATTATCACCGACGGCTCTCAGCCGATCGGCAGAGGCATCGGCCCGCTACTAGAAGCTGAAGATGTGCTGGCAGTATTAAAAAACGATCCCTTGGCTCCCCGAGACTTGAGAGAAAAGGCATTGATGATGGCAGGTTTGCTGTTGGAAATGACCGGCAAATATCGCAATGGTCTGAAAAAAGCCTTGGAGCTATTGGAAAGCGGCCAGGCGTTGGTAAAGATGAACCAGATTATTGCCGCCCAGGGAAAGCAAAAGCTGCTGGAATTAGGCCGATACCACTTCCATGCCAAATCAGCTAGAACTGGTAAAATCAGGGAGATAGATAACTTGGTGATTTCTCACTTGGCTAGGATAGCTGGAACGCCCTTGGATAAAGGG
>DATDXK010000110.1:0-4560 GCA_035289345.1 Candidatus Nanoarchaeia archaeon | reverse complement strand
TATCTCCGATAGTGCAGCCCGGATACTTGTCAACGATATGCTTTCCCGGCTGCAGATCGTTGGCCGCCTGCCGATGCAGCTTATTAAGAAGCTCGGTGACGTTGCTATCACGCTGGTTATATTCTTCCGGCAGCAGGCTTTTTATTTCACAGGAAACTATTTTTTTGATTTGCCCGGACATCTGTAATACTTCCTTGTCGCTAAGAACCTTGCTGTCGGCCACCCCCAGCTCGGACAGAGTTTTTCTGGAGATTGAGTTGGCTTTAACAGCTGCAACCACAATCCCGCCGAAAGTATCGCCTTTCAACGATTCATCACTGCCGATAACCCAGCCAGTTTCCTGCTGGAATGGTTCAGGGACTTGTTCTGCGCCGATCTTCAATTTGCGAAGCTGAACTGCAATCTTATCCACATTCTTTCCCTGGAGCAGGAGTTTTCCAGAGTAGTATAAAATAGCGGTAGTCTGCTCTTTTTTTAACCTCAACACTTCAAAAACAGTTTTTGGTTCTTCCTTTACAAAACCAGCCTGCAGCAATTTTTCAGCTTGTTCAGCAGTAATGTTGATAAAGACAGTCATGCTCTGGCTGAAGTAATTGTGGTTTAAATAACTATAGGGAGAAATAGTTTCAGTAACACTTTTTCTTGGACCATTTTAGGCTATTTTTAACTAAAACTCTCCCAGCTTTGATTGTAATTTTTCCTCTTCTGCATTCTTATAAGACTGCCAGCTTTTCCGGAACAGATGGGAAAACTCATTGTAATTCTTTTTGAGAAATTCCTGGGTTTTTTTGTCGCTCATATAGCCAGAGCCAAAATCACAGCCAATCTCCAATTTTATCCTATTTATCTGCCGGTCACGTATCACTTTAGCCACGATGGAAGCTGCTGACACCACGATATGGTTGACATCAGCCTTATGCTCCACGATCAATTCTGCCGTAGACCTGACACCTTCGCTTAACTGCTGAAGAAAATAATTTTTATAGCTTAAGATGTTTACGCTAGGGCAGTCCACGATGATTTTATCTGGCTGCAGTTCGGAGACCAGCCTGGCTGAAGTATCGGCTTCCAGCCAGTTAAGGTTGGACTCGCCGCCGTCTACAGAAAGGTCAATAGCGTCTGGCTCAATCATCTCAATCCGAAAATCATGGACTATTTCATGGATTCTTTCAAACAACTCCTCACGAGCGGGCGAACTTAGCAGTTTGGAATCTTTAACTCCCAGCCACTCTAATTTCTGGATGTCTTCTTCTTTAAAAGCTAGTGCTGCCATGACTAATGGGCCGAGGACTGGGCCACGGCCAGCCTCATCAATCCCGGCGATTATTTTTCCCATTTATGTTAAACTAAATTGTCTTTTTAATTCCTAAAAGGGATTTCATTTAAATAATTTCAGGAACAAGAAGCAAGTTGATCTAAGACAAGAGTATCTGCTTAATATTTGCTAATCACAACCCAAAGGCATCAGTAAACTCGCGCATTCTTCTGAACTCAGCTAGAAAACCCAGGCCCTTCTCGGTAATGGCTACGGTCTTGGTGGGGCTTTGTTTACGTTTAGTTTTAACTTCTTCAATAATAACCAGCTCTTTGCCGATTAGTTCCTCTAAATAAGCATTAAGCAGCTTGTGAGACAGATTAGACTTGTACATCAGATGCGTGGGCTTAATCCGCCCGCCTTTGTTTTGGATAGCCAGCAGTATGTCAAAAATTAATTCAAGTCTTGATCGTCTGGAGCCCATATTATTTTCCCGTAACCTTTTGATAAGTAAATAATAAAATTAAAAACCCGATCAGCATCAACACTTCACCCAACACATAAAATCTATTTGAGGCGAAGATAAAAATCAGCGCCAGGTTTCCAGCCAAGATGAACAAAAATGAAAGCATGACGTTAAATGCCGGCCTTTTTTTGCCGGTATTAAGGTAATTCTTGTAATAATTAAGGGCTATCAGCCCAAGGATGACTGAACTGGTCAGGTAAAATACCGAATACTTAAAATTGCTTACAATTGAGATTAGAATCAGCAGGTAGGCAAACAAGGCAATCTGGCTGACTTCATAAAATTTTCTTAATCGTGCCCGCGGCTTTTGCGAGACGAAAAATAATAACAGCCAAGCTCCCAGCATGGACAGCATTTGCAGGAAAAAAGCTGCACGATAATATAATCCAGATAAGCTTAACCCCGCGCCGGCTACCGGCCTTAACACGTCAGCAGCCACGTCTCGAATGAGTGTATAATAAAGCACTGTGCTGGTAAATGATTTAAACAATAACCCTGCCGAAACCAGCAAAAAGGCTAATGAAAAGTAAGCCAAGCGGTTTTCATGATTAATCCGGTACAATCGCCAGCTGTAAGCAGCAATCAGCAGAGTAATGACTACTGCAATCAAATCAAAAAAAATATCCCATCCCCTAAACCATCCCGGCGTAAAAAATAACCTGAACATTATAATAGACCACTTTGTTTTATCTCTTGAATAGTAGCAACCGCAGTGTCAGTTTAAAAAGGTTATGGAGGTTTATTCTTCATTTGCCTTCCGGGGCGGTTTAAAGATATGATAAAAATGCGTGAAACCGCCTCACCTCGCCATAAATGACAAGGTTTCAAAAGAGGCGGTTTCTCAACTACGCATTTTTAGCACAAGAAATACGAAAACTATCGTATTTCTGTGCAGAAATAAGATCGTCGTCTTATTTCTTGCATGCGAAAATTTCGCCCTAAAGGGCGGGGTTTTACACCCAGCGAAATTTTTTGCATAAAAACAATTCTCACCCCCCGGTAATAATTCCTAGCTCAGGGGATGATTTTTTTTGATTTTATGAGGCGCCGGTTCATGGTTGTTTAAATTCTTCTAAGATAATCTTCTCTATTCAAAAACGCAACATTTATATATTATTCATAATTATTGAATGATTATTCACTTATATTGAAAAATGATCCCGAAAAATACTGCAATGGTTGTAATGTTTCTGTTAAGGAACACGGACAAATTTGGCTACAACATTAATCAGATCGCTAAACTAAATAAAATCAGCGTTGGCAGCGCATTCAAAATTCTTAAAGAACTGGAGAAAGATAAGTTGATTATAAAGAATGAAATCAGCAATGCCTCTCATTATAAGCTGAATTTTGATAATCCTGAAACAACAAAGTTATGTGAGTTCCTACTTTTAGGAGAGAAAAGAACTCTTAAAGGGTACGCAAAGATATATGCTGATGAAATTATAAAATTTAAAGACGCCGAGATGATTGTTATTTTTGGTTCTGTTCTACAAAAAGGAAAAGAGTTTAACGATGTAGATGTTCTCTTTATTACTAATCAAGTTAAAAAAGTCAATAATTTTTGTCTTGAAATATCTAAAGTAAAAATAAGGCCGGTTGTTCCATTGATTATGGAGCGGGAAGATTTAATAAAAGCAATGGAACAGAAGAAAGAGGCTATCATAAACTTGATAAAAGAGGGGATTGTGCTTAAAGGAGAAGCTGTATTTCTGGAGGTCATGAAAAATGTCAATTCATAAACAAAAACTGGATTGGTGTTTGGCAAAAGAAACAAGAATGAAGAAAATTAAACCGAATGACAAACTATCGCAAGAGCATCTCGATAAAGCAAAGCATAATCTTCGTGCAGCTGACTATAATATTAAAGGCGGTTTTAGCGATTGGGGCGTTTCACAATTTTATTATTCTATGTACCACGCTTTGCTCGCAGTGCTTTTCAAGCTTGGTTATGAATCTAAGAATCACGAATGTACGATAAATGCCGTTGAATATTTGATAGAAGAAGGAAAGATTAATCTTGAACTGAAGGATATTGCTTTTATCAGGACAACTGAACAAATGACTTCAAAAGATGCAAAATCACTCCGGGAAGAATTCCAATACGGGACAGAAACGGCTGTCAATGAGAAAATCCTGAAAGAATTACTAGAGAATACCAAAATGATAGTAGAGATAATTGAAATTGCGCTAAGTGAGTTATAAGATTTTTTGTGTATTTTTGACCATCGCACTGCTACAATATACTCAAATCATCTCATTTATCTATGAACTAAATTGTAGACTATCCATGATGCGCCACGTAGTTTGTCTTTCAATGCTTCCCTAAGTTTAAAGAGATCCTTTCTGCACTTTATAGCATTGAATATCGTCCCATAAGCTGCTTTAGAGGACACATCGGCACCAAGGAGGGGGTTAAAAGTAAAACACTGGAGCTTTCATAACCCATACCCGGTATTTCATCAAGACTTAAAGCATAGACCTTCTGTCCCAGGAAATCATGAAAGAGGTTTTCCTAAAATAGGAGAATAGCCCATTTTTTATCTCCTACAATAACTTCCCGAGGCTCCATAGACACAGCCATTACTACAGATAACGATATCATTATACAACTGTAAGTTATCACTTAATCCTCCACACCAGTATTCCCTTACGGAAGATGTACCAGAGCAAGTATCATAAACGGTATTCTCAAATGTATCTATATTTCTTGACTGGTACCGAACAGACCCTGGTATAAAGCTTTCTCTTCGTAATCCTGCTGTAGTACCACCAGCAT
>DATDXK010000109.1:0-3698 GCA_035289345.1 Candidatus Nanoarchaeia archaeon | reverse complement strand
GTTAGAAGTTCCCTCCAAGCTAGGCTAAAACCAAAAAATTAAACCATCCATTCATTAAAAAACAATTGGGCACTTAAAAGAATCCTGGAGATTTTACACCAGCCTCAATTGTTAAGAAAAATCAGTTATGCACATACTATTTTTTCAAAAAGTCTTTAACTCTTTCGTCTCCGTTAATAACTGCATTTTTTCCTAGCAGGTAATACTTTTTTTCCACCACCTGGCCCCAAGAAAAATTGCCTTTTTCCTGCTCAATCTTGTGGATGTTAACTTCTCCGGTAAGCACCCCTTTGCGCAGATGGTAATAAATGCTCCTTTGCGTAACCTTTGGAAAAACCTCATTATAAATCTTGGCTATCTGGTACCCATAGCCAGTCCCTAGATAAAACAAGATTTCAATAACATTCTGCCTGATCTGGCTTTTTACTGGCCGGCCTCTCATATAAACAAAATAAGTGAAATTATTTATATGTCTTGCGCCATTGGCATAAAATAGGCAAAATTATGGATAAAGAAAGAACCGGCGAACTGCTGGTGTTAAGTGCGGGACTTCTTTGGTCGCTATTTCCCATAATCACCAAGTTAGCTTACAATTCACTCTCTCCTCTGCACACTGCCGGCTGGTCGGCGTTGTTTGCAGCTGTCTTTTTCATAGTGGTCTCCGGTGCAAGAAAAACATTCCTTGAATTGAAGAATAAGACAGCATATAAGCCTATGATTCTGACCACTATACTTAACGGTATTTTGTTTTATGGCCTCTTGTTCACTGGGCTGAAATACACTACTGCTGGCAACGCGGCTATTTTATCCTTAATGGAAATTTTATTTACTATGGCTATCCTGCGGTTATGGAAGAAAGAGGAGCTGGAAAAAAAACAAATCTTAGGATCTTTGTTAATGATTGTTGGAGCGGTACTGGTGTTGGTCAATAAGCAGTTTTTATTTAATTCTGGAGATTGGATCATTATTGCGGCCGTGGCTATCCCGCCGTTTGGGAACTATTATGCCAAGCAGGCCAGAGAACATGTTTCCAGCTCTACCATCCTGCTGGTCAGGAACCTTGTTTCTGGAATTGCGCTGATGCTGATTGGATCATTTTTTTTCACGACACCGGCAATTGCCGAGCTAAAGCCTTCCTTAATTTTCCTGGCCATAAATGGATTAATTCTGTTTGGCCTCACCAAGCTGCTGTGGCTGGAAGCCATCCACCGCCTACTGATTGGAAAAGCCATTGCCCTTAGTTCTATTAGCCCATTATTCACAGTCATCTTTGCCTTTTTTATCTTAAATGAGGTTCCCACGGTAGGGCAAATTGCCGGCCTGGTCAGCGCAATCACGGGGATTTATTTGCTTACCAAAAAAGATCACCAGAAAAATAGGCTAAGATGGCTGTTTGATTCAGTGAAATCAAAAGCCAAGCGGCAGTAAACTGCAACATATTATAAATAAGGTCCGTATTAAGTCTGGGTCTTTAGCCTTAAGGTGTGGGTCTATTCTTTTAATACATTTAGCAAAAAGGAAGTGCGAAAATAAACCGAGATTTATTTTTGCATCTGAAATTAAGTGCTCTTCTTAATTTCATGAGTTCCAGGGGGAATTTTTGCCTTCACGTTACAGAATCACCGGCGAACCGAGCTAAAGACGAAAGAAGACTTAATACATACTAAATAAGGGAAAAACTACATTTTGGGAGATACTATTAAAAAGGCCTAGAACAAGATTTAGATTAAATCAAAAAAGCGGAAATCTATACTATTCATGGTCAGAAATGAATGCTAGGATTTAGCTCCTTTTGATTATTTAAATAATAACGAGGCCTAAACTAACCTTAGGTTGAGAAATAACCATGTCTAAACCAACTTATTCTAAATTGAAGCAAAAAGAAATGGCCTTAGGGCGGATTGAACAGCTATTTCAAGAAGCTCAACAAATCTTCTCTGAAGATAAGGCTCTCGCCAACAGATACGTTTCTTTAGCCAGAAAGATAGCCATGAAGGTAAAATTAAAAATTCCTTTGAAATGTAAGAGAAAGTTCTGCAAGCATTGCTATTCTTATCTTCGTCCAGGAATAAATTCCAGGGTTAGAACTAACCGGGGTAAAGTGACAATTTCCTGCTTCGAATGCAAGAAGTTTACCAGGATTTTGGTTAAGTGAGATTGTAGACGAGACTCTGCTGTGGTTTCTGGCTTATTATAGCCTATCATAAAATTCACCACCTGAAATTGGATCAAGGGTATAACTATTAAGTTAATTATAGTAAAAAACATAAATAATTATACAAACAGAAATCGTAGGCGATTTAGCTCTAACTCCTGGCGATAAAGAATTTGAGAATATTAAATAGGTAGAGTTCAGGGAATAATATCCAAACCAGCTATCTCTAACCAAAAATAATATTGGTTTCTTTTCAGTTGATTCCTGCCGCAAACAAGGCAACTAATCCTAGCCTGACACTGCGTGGGAACATCGCATATAAAAAATATTTTAGTTTTTCCATCTTTAGCATTCCCGCAATCCAACAGACCGGAACATAGGGAACCGGCGTGAAAGCGGCAATCGGTACCATCTATTCATTGTACTGCTGATATTTTCTGATTAATCTGTTATAATCTTCTGATTAATTTGTTATAATCTTCTGATTAATTTGTTATAATCTTCTGGACCATAGGACTTGTGAAAGCTTGCTGCTCCATATTTAAGGCCAATATGATAATTTAAAATAGTGGCCAGCCCGCTTGCGAAGATAGCTACAACTAAAGTAAGAAGCGCAGGAAATCCTAAGGCGATCCCTGCTAAAATAGGAACATCCGCACCAATTAGCTGGGGAGTGCTGTCTGAAGCTAAAGAAATCAAGAATACCGCCATTAATCCATAAGCAATAATTAACCCATCAATCCAAGTTCTGATTTCATCATAAAATTGAAGAATAACCATAAACAGGGCCACCATCAAACAGATAAACACCAGGAATTGCAGCTTGAGCTTTTCCTTTATTTTTTTTCCAACTCTTCTTCGAATGCTTTTTCCTGGAAGCCTACCCATTGGTTTTTTTCTCAGTGTCTGCCACGACCTGCCTGATCAGGTCAATAGCATCAATGTTAGTGCTGATGCTGCCAATTCCCTGGTGCACTAAAAATTTAGCCATTTCCGGCTTGCCGCCGGCTTGCCCGCAGACGGAAGTCTGCACACCGTACTTTTTGCATACTTTAATCACTTTAGCTATTTCCCCCAGCACGGCCGGATGCAGCTCGTCAAACAGGGGGGCAATTTTCTGGTTGTTGCGGTCTATCCCCAATGTCAACTGCGTTAGGTCATTGGTTCCAAAGGAAACAAAACTTAGGCCCTCCCGGCATAACTCTTCAATGATCCAGCAGGCAGCCGGCGTTTCAATCATCACGCCAAAATCGATGGCTTTTACCGGCTCTAGCCCAACTTCATCCATTACCGCTTTGGCTTGCTGCAGCTCTTCAACCCTGATAACGAACGGCAGCATCACTCCCACATTTTTAAAGCCCTCATAATGCAAGTCCCTGATGGCGGTGAATTCTGCGCGAAGAATTTCCGGCTCATCCAATAATCTTCTAATCCCATGCCAGCCGATCATCGGGTCTGTTTCCTTAGGCTCTTTAGCTCCGCCTTGCAGGTTTCTATATTCATCAGATCGCATATCTGAGCAGCGCACCCACACTGGCCGGCC
>DATDXK010000108.1:0-7531 GCA_035289345.1 Candidatus Nanoarchaeia archaeon | reverse complement strand
GTCAATCACTTTCTGGTCCAATCGAGCTGCATAATAGAACCGCAGCGCTTCAGCCGGATAATTAAATTCTTTGGCCGTGATAAACGTTCCCCGCGACTTGCTCATTTTCTGCCCGTTAACAGTCAAAAAGCCATGGGTGGTAATTTCCGGCAAGGGTATTTCCATAGCCATCAGTATAGCTGGCCAGAACAGGTAATGGAAATAGACAATATCCTTGCCAATCAAGTGGTATACTTTTCCTTTCTTCCAGTAATCTTCCCACTGGCCGCCGCTTCGATCACAATAATTCTTGGTGGATGAAATGTAGCCAATCGGCGCATCCAGCCAGACATAAAAATATTTAAGCGCTCCGGTTTCAGCTAGAGAACCAGGAATCTCAAAGCCAAAATAAGGCGCATCACGGCTGATACACCAGTCTTCTAATCCCTTATCCAGCCATCCTTTAAGCTGATGGACAATCTCCGGCTGGACCCCTGATTTCTGGCTATAAAGCCATTTTTTTAGTTTACTGCTGAACAAGCCTAGCTTGAAAAAGTAATGGCTGGACTTTTTTAGGACTGGCTTAGTGCTGCTGAGAGCTGAATAAGGATTAATTAATTCAGTGGGGTTATAAGTTGCCCCGCACTTCTCGCAGACATCACCATACTGGTCAGCTGCGCTGCATCTGGGACAAGTTCCTTTGATAAAGCGGTCCGGCAAAAAGCGTTTAGCCTGGGCATCATACATCTGCTCTATCTCTTTAACATAGATGCAGCCTTGTTTTTGCAGCTGCTTAAAGAACAATTCCGATAATTCCCGATTTTCCGGCGAATGAGTTTTATAGTAATTATCAAATTCAATCAGGAATTTTTGGATATCTACTTGATGCTCTTTCCAATAGATTTCCGCGAATTTTTCTGGATTCAAGCCAGCCTTTTTAGCATTGATTTCAATGGGCGTGCCATGCATGTCGGAAGCGCAGATGTACAGCGCCTGTTTTCCCGTTAATTTAAGAAACCGGACAAAGATGTCAGCCTGGATATATTCCACTAGATGGCCTAAATGGATGCTGCCGTTGGCGTAAGGCAGGGCGGCCGTTACAATGACTTTATTTGATTGGCGGTTCATTCTCTGCTGATAAAAGGAATTTGTTTTATAAACGTTGCTGAATTCTTGGCCCTACTTGCCCTTCGGCAAAAAATAATTTAAAAAATCGGCCGTGGAAATTATTTTCAGCTCGCCGAAATCATCCCGCACATCACGATTCATTGCCGGCAGTTCATCCCTTAAAGCATATTTCCTGATAACTTTAGCTGACCGGTCGCCGCGCTGACAGGCTTTGCTGATTTCTTCAGCAGCGTTAATCCTGACCGTTTCAAGGTAATATTCAGTGGCGCCAATTTGCGTATAGCAGGAATCGCCAGACTGTTTTTGTATCCGCTGGCCGTTATCAGGAATAATCTGGCTCAGATCTGGATTAATCTGGCGATATTGGCTGTACAGGTAGCCCGCCACAGCTAATGAAACCATACCATAGCTTAAGCATTCCTTTAAACGATCCATGGCAGAATTATTTTTTCAGCTTTTTTAATTTTTTGGTCAGAGGAATTTTGGCCTGGCAATGCTGGCATTCCACCACGTAAGCCAGTACTCCACGATAGTTTTTCCTTTTATAATCTGCAGAAGACTCGCCCGTTTTACTGCATTCCGGACAAGTATATTGCACCTGCAGAGTTAAGCTTTCCTCATGGCTAGTTTTTTCTTCACTAAACTTACACGCCGGGCACTGGTATTCTTCAGCCCTGGTTTTTACCCTGCCTTTCGCCACCGGCTTGCCCATCTTAGCTTCTTTGCATTTAGGACAAATTTTCCGGTAGACCCAGGCTAAGACCATTCCGCCATTATCTAAGGAACGGTTAGTAAAATATAAGCACTCTTCCATCGAATCAGGTATTTTTAAGGCCATTAATCAATCACTTTAGTTCATCTTTAATTTAAAATTTATTTTTCCTGCGGCTGCTGCAGCCTCTTGACTTCAATTGAAATAGCCTGCCGATTTACCCTGATATATCTGGGGCATTCAGTCCATTCCAATTCCTCTTTAACACAGTAACTTATAAGATTTTCTTTTTCCTGCTCATCAGCAACAGCAATCACTGCCACAAAACCAAGATCACCGGGATAAATAACCTTGAACCCAAAAAGATCATTAATTATTTTTTTTCGCTTATTTGACAGGAATTCAATTCGCGCATTTAAGCAAACTAATTTCCTAGCTATTTTTTGCAGCAGAGCCCCGTCAGACAAAGCAGCAGCCTTTAATTGTTCAAATACCTTTTTATCTCTAGCGGAAATAAACCCGCCTGCACCAGCGTCAGCCAATTTCCAGTTGCCGAAACTGCCTACCAGGATATCCGCATAATCGCCATTACATAATTTTGTGCCCAGAGCCCCGGAAACATCCATGATTACCTTGCAGCCAAAAGAAGAGCATAATTGATAAATTTCTTGGGCCGGCTGTTCGGCAAAATAACCGCCTGGATTCTGGTATAAAAATGCTTCAGCTTTTTTTGTTTTTAATCTGTGTTCCAGGGCGGTAAGATTAATTCTGCTGTCATCACATTTAACCACATCATAACTCTTCGGCAATTTTTTATAACTCAACCACCCGCCTTCCTCGGGGATTAAAACAGCATTAAATAATTGCACGGCTGCTTTGATCGCAGCGTCGCCGCTATCAACTATAGTTAGGTGTTCATGATTAGTCAATAGCCCCAATATTTCCGCAGCTTTAATTTTTGCAGCCTTAATTACCGCTTGGGCTTTATACCCTGCAGCTTGCTGTGGCTGAGCAGGCAAATTTGAGGCATTTTTGTTGATTTCTCGGCTGTCCATTAAGCCTTGAAAAAGAAGCCTGCTTTTTAATGGTTTACCCGAGAATTACCTGATCTCCCCTGGCCTCTAAATTTCAATTCCCAAGCTATCCGGTTTAACAGAGATCTTTCAGTAATTACCCCCGCCAGCTTTCCATTACTGCTTACCGGAGCGAGACCATTTTTACTGGCATTGATCAGCTTAAATGCTTTGTAGGCTGAATCAGTAGGCTTGACCATAGCCAGATTCTTGAGGGGTATTGACAATTGCCTAAGCTTAATTTTTCTCTGCGATTCCAGTTTAACCGGCCCAATCAGGTTAACATCCAGAAGGCCCTTAAATTGATCATCAGCTACTGAAAAAACATTGTCCTCCAGATTGGCATATGCTTTAACAAATTCAGAAAGATTCATCTGCGGGCTAACTTTAGGAATATTTTTTCGCATTAAATCCTTGACTTTCAATCCATCCAGAATTTTTTTAGCCTGGACTTGGTTATAGCTTAAGCCAGCCATGATATACAGAAAACCGCCGATCAGCGCCAGCCACAGACCGCTGCCAGTCCCTATGAAAATGCTGATAATGCCGACAGCCATTAAAAAACCGGCAAAGATCTTTCCTACTGCTGAAGCAATGGCCGTAGCTTTCAGCAAATCCCGATAATAAGCATGAAGCAGCGCCCGGAAAGCTCGGCCGCCATCAAGTGGATAGCCGGGAACCAGGTTAAATAAGGCCAATAATAAGTTCAGCTGATATAAATAAAAAGTTATGGCGGTGATAATTCCATTCACATTATTTTGGTGTATTAAATAAAGAATCCCGCCCAGAACTAACGAAAATAACGGGCCGGCAATGGCCATAAGAAATTCAGTGGTTGGTTTCATATCTTCGGCGTCGATACTGGCTACTCCGCCAAAAAAGAACAAAGTAATGCTCCGGACTCTGATCTTGTTGAACGAGGCCACCATGGAATGGCTAAATTCATGCAGCAATACTGAGATAAACAGCAGCAGCGCAGCCAGCATACCCATCAGCCAATATGTTGAGGGCTGATGGCCTGGAAAATAGGCTGGAAAAAAGGCGGTGGATAAGCTCCAGCTTAACAAAATAAAAATCGGCCACCAGGAATAATGCAGCCTGACATCAATGCCAAAAATAGTAAAAATTTTTAATCCTTCTTTCATCTGTTTAAGTAAGAAGCAATGGTATATAAAGATTAGCTGAGTGAGATCCGGCAGGCAGAATGATTTATATAAAGTGCCCTTATTTTTATTCCAATGTTCTGTGCCACTTGCGGAAAACTTCTTCAGCCTAAACAAACTCCTTATGGAAAATGGATGGCTTGTACTGAAGGGCATGCCCAGCCTAAACTAGTGCAGGAAGCAATCACTATTACTACCAAAAACCAGCAGCCAGGACTTGAGATAAAAGTTGCTGATGAAAAAAACATTTTGGCCGTACATCACCATCTTTGCCGGAAATGCAGCTATGATCAAGCTGAATTGATTGAGATTGCCCCTTTTTATTCTGATGAAGACCCGATCATGAAACTGAAATGCGGCCGATGCAGAGCGGTAGAAATAGAGGAAGGGAAATTTACCTGATATCTGTTCTCAATAGCGGAGATCTCTGCTCTTTTCACTTAAACTACTTCTTAAGCAAATTTTCCAGCTCGCTCTTCAATGGCTCCAGCTGCCGCTCTTTCTGTACTGGATGCACAGCCACCCCCCAAGCTACAGCAAATTGTTCCGACATACCTTTCCCAATCAGTTGACTTTTATAGTAGTCAACTTCTTTTAAGTTCCATCTCCTGGCCTCTCTTGAAGAAGCTCTTTTAGCCTGTTCACCAGTAATTGTTTCATAAAGCACCAACGCCAGGGAGAACAAATCAGATTTAGCCGTTTTACTTTCACCTTTAGCCTGTTCCGGCGGCATATAAGATAATGTCCCAAATATATCTCCAGCTTGGGCCAGATCCTTCCCTCTGCATTTAGCCAAGCCAAAATCAATAATCCTGCCGTGATTATCAGCAGTAACTATGATATTGCCGGGCTTCAGATCCTGATGGACAATATCTAGCGACTCCATGACTTCTAATCCCTTACAAGAATCATAGCCCACAGAAAGAGCAACGGTCTTATCGCCACGGTAAGCTTCCAGCGTTTTGCCCGCAATATACTCCATCATTAAAATCAATAATCGTGGATGCCAGGCTGCTTTAGGCCGGTAGGCTCCATAAAACTGGACAAACTGCGGATAGCCGCTTAAAGCCGCTAATATTTTGGCTTCATTCCTGATCCAAGGAATTAAATGATCTTTGCCCTTCCATGATTCCAGCAGGCTTTTTTCTACCCATTGCCGCCCATCAATCTCGTATCTGAAACATTCCGACAAAGCTCCAGAATCAATCCAAGTTTTAGAACATTCTAAAGCAAGAGGATCATACCAAGATCTTTGCTTGGGAGTTATGGCCATAAATTGTTCTTTAATCAGTTTTACTGACGCCTTGGAGGAATTATTCTTTCCCAATCGCCGGGCTGATACGTTTCAGCTTTCATTCCCCAGGCAGCTATCGTAAAGCTACCATTAGCTTCAAATACAACCGCTTCATCCTTTTTCACTTGAAGATAACAGGACCCATTGCCCATAAAATGACAATAAGCATTAAAATGAAAAGCTAAATCATCTGCCTCATATTTCATTTCTAAATGCCTATTTACTTTAGTGCTGCTTTTACTGATCACTCTTCCCTTTTTATCAACAAAATGTAAACAATCATTAACCAAGTTGTTAATGTGCTCTTCGTTAATCATTTTTTATCAGTATTAGTTTCCATCTCAGTTAGTTTCCATCTCAGTTACCCTTCGTTATAATGCCAGATCCTTTTACCCCTTAACATTGCCAATCGGCTTTAAGGCTACGACTGGCTTAGTTATTCCTGCTTGGTTTAAAGTGTCAACCACCAAGTCGATGTCCTTGTAGGCCTGGCCGGCTTCCTCAGCCAGCCCTTTCATGGTAACGGCATGAACATAAATCCCTTTCTTCTCCATTGATTTTTGCAATTCATCACCATTAATTTGCCGCATGGCTGCCGTCCGGCTCATCGTTCTTCCCGAGCCATGGGCCGTGGAGGCAAAAGTTTCATCAGCCTTATCTGTACCAACTAATAAATAAGATCCAGTTTCCATGGAGCCGCCTAAAATTACCGGCTGGCCAAACCGATGATATTCTTTTGGCAAGTCTTTTACCCGAGACGGCCCGAAGGCCCTGGTGGAACCTTTCCGATGGACCAGCAGCGTTTTTTCCTGGCCATCTACCGTAAACGTTTCCAACTTAGCGATATTATGGGCTACATCATAAATCAGATTCATCTCCATTTCCCGCGCAGTTTTGCCAAAAACTGTTTCAAAAGTTTTCCGGATCTGCATAGTAATCACCTGCCGGTTGGCAAAAGCCATGTTGGCAGCACAAGCCATAGCCTGATAATAATCCTGCCCTTCCGGGGAATTAAATGGCGCGCAGGCCAGCTCCGGGTCTAATATTTTAATTCCATACTTGGGCATTGCATCCAAAAATAGTTTTAAATAATCAGTGCCAATCTGGTGCCCGAAACCGCGGGAGCCGCAATGGACCATGATCACAATCTGGCCCACTTTATTAATGCCCATGGCTTTAGCTGCAGCTGGATCATAAATGTTGCCATCTCGCACTTCTTGGATCTCTAAATAATGGTTTCCGCTACCCAATGTTCCAATTTGGTCAAACCCCCTTTTGACTGCCTTGTCAGAAACTTTAGCTGGGTCAGCCCATTCAATCTTTCCGTTATCCTCGATATGCTTAATGTCTTCCGGCCAGGCATAGCCATTATCAACACACCATTGGGCGCCGTTCTTCATGACTTTCTTAAATTCATCCTTAGATATTTTTACAAAGCCCTGGCAGCCAACTCCGGCGGGGACAGCTTTATAGAGCTCATCCACCAACAGCTTGATTTTAGGTTTTACTTCATCTACAGTAAGATTAGTTGTAATCAGGCGCATTCCACAATTGATGTCAAAACCAATGCCGCCGGGAGAAATCACGCCGCCTTGCTCCGGGTCAAACGCTGCTACTCCGCCGATCGGGAAGCCGTAGCCCCAGTGGCCATCTGGCATGCAGAAAGCATATTTTTGAATTCCCGGCAGAGTTGCCACATTAGAAATCTGTTCAAATACGCCAGCATCCATGGAACTGATTAATTCTTTGTTAGCAATTATCCGTGCTGGAACTTTCATCCCTGTTTTATAAGACACTGGCAATTCCCAGGTTACTGGATCAATTTGCTTAAGTTCCTCTGGAGGGCCTGCTGGCTTTTGTTCCATGTGCTAAAAAATCAGGCTGATTCTATTTAAATGTTTCTTGGTTAAGTTTCTCCTAGTTAGAGTGGACTGTGCGGAGTGCGCCACATTAGGTTTACAATAAGTTAAGCTGCACTTTTATTTAAAGCTCCCATATATTTTTATAACCAAACTAATTACAAGGCTTAATATCATGTCCTTATCTGAACTTGTGAGAAAATCTTGGGAGATAGCCACTTTCCCGTTAGAAGAAACCAAATTAGGGCAAAGTGTATTTCAAAGCAAATTAGGCCGTCTGGCTTCCAGTACTATTCTTAAATCGCTGTTTAAAACTAAGCCCT
>DATDXK010000107.1:0-4833 GCA_035289345.1 Candidatus Nanoarchaeia archaeon | reverse complement strand
TACTCCAGCTCCAGCTCCAGCTCCAGCTTCTGCGCTTGCACTTGCTCCAGCTCCAGCTCCTGCCCCAGCCCCAGCTCCAGCTCCAGCTCCTACCCCAGCTCCGGCTCCGGCTCCAGCCTCAGCAGCGGCAGCAGCCCCAGCGTCCCTACTTGGGCCCACTAATCGTTTGCGCTTTCTATAGGATAGTGGCCTCTCGACCTGCACTTCCTCCGCTCCCTCTCTGAAAGCAACCGGTTTTAACCTATCTATTATTTCACGGAAATCTTGGCCTGTAATAACACCAAAACAGGGCATACTAACTTTGGCAGAATCAATGAGTCTTTCTAAAGATTCTACATTAATATCAGGTTGCAATTTGAGTAGGCCTTCCATTAGATGTGCTCTCATACTGTCCCAGGTAATATCGTCCCTGGAACGAGCCCTCATTTCGAGGCAGAAAGCTAATCTGTTTCTAGGTGCACCCCTACCTGCCGGCAAGGCAAAAGAATCCCATCCGCTGGGACTTTTGAGATTTTTTACATAGCAATTAATTTTAAGGCCTCGAAGGTCAGCCGAGTTAAAAAAACCAAACCCAGTCGCATCCTGTCCTAGCGAGGCGAGAGTATTATAAATCTGCAATAGCTTAGCGGAAACGGATAGCCCTGTTGTTTGGGGAAAAATAACCATGGTAAAGATCGGCATATATTCTCTCTTGAGTGAATGAAAAGAAAAAAATACCATCGCAATATTAAGGAAATATTAAGAGATAGATTAATTTTATTTTCCGATACAAAACTCAGAAAAAATCTTTCCTAAAAGATCATCCGCTGTAAAAGCCCCGGTAATTTCTGAAAGATATTGTTGGGTTTGTTTTAAATCCTCTGCTAATAACTCGCTGGCTTTATGAGCATTGAGCTGGTCTAAGCCTTTTTGCAAGGTGTTAAGAGCCTGTGTCAGAGCAGTGATATGGCGGCGGCGAGCAATAAAGGTATCCTCATGGGGTACTTGAAAACCCACGTGGCTTTTTAGATGCTCAATAAAAAGCGGCAATCCTGCTCGAGTTTGTGCGGAAAGTTGAATAACGGGTGAAGGAGCATCCATTATTATCGACGGTTTTTCACCGATTAAATCAACTTTATTTTTGATAAATACGATGGGTGGTGGTGAATCCTGATTAATACCCGGAAGCGCTTGGATTGCCAGGATTGCATCCCGCATAATCGATGGGCTATTTTCTGTGGCATCAAATACCCAAACAATAATATCCGCTTTTTTAATGGCTTCTTTAGCACGGCGAATGCCTTCTAACTCCACCATATCTGCCGTTTCTTGCAAACCGGCAGTATCAATCACCTGAAGTGGTAAGCCATCTAAGACAATATTTTCTCGCAAAATATCCCGTGTTGTTCCTGCAATGGGTGTAACAATGGCACTGTCACGGCCTGATAATGCATTTAATAAACTGGATTTTCCGGCATTAGGCTTTCCCGCTATTACCACCGTCATACCCTCTTGCAATAAAGCCCCTTGTTTAGCTGATCGCAATAATTGTTGGGTATAATCAATAATTTTTTCTAAATCGTTTTTAACCGTGCTATTTTCAATAAAATCGATTTCTTCTTCGGGAAAATCGAGTGCGGCTTCCACATAAACACGCAATTGCGTTAATAATCCTAACAAGGTATTTACTTGTACTGAAAATTCACCCTCTAATGATCGCATGGCAGAACGTGCCGCTTGCTCTGAGCCCGCATTAATTAAATCAGCAATGGCTTCTGCTTGTGCCAAATCAATTTTATGATTTAAAAAAGCCCGTTCTGTAAATTCTCCGGGACGTGCTAACCGCACATTCGGTTGAGCTAACACCGTTTTTAACAAGGCATCCATCACCATGGGCCCACCGTGCCCTTGTAACTCCAATACATCTTCGCCGGTAAACGAATGCGGTGCTTTAAAATAAAGCGTAATGCCTTGATCAATAGTATGGCCTTCGGAATCCTTAAACTCGGTGAAAGTGGCATAGCGTGGCGTGGGACAATGGCCTACTACTGCTTTAGCTACTGCTACCGCCTGAGGACCGGATACACGCACAATTCCCACCCCTCCTTTACCGGCGGGTGTAGCAATGGCTGCAATGGTCTGTGTTAAAGCCGCTGTTGTATTCATGGTTCTTCTCAAAAAAGGGCGCGAAGCATAGCATAAAATCCACCATTACAGAAATCTCCGAATCCCACTCTATTTCGTAGGGGCCGACCGTGGTCGGCCCAAAACCACAGCACAAGATTTAAAATTGAGCACGGGCAGAGCACGCTCTGCCCCTACAGAAAAGTTGGAGATTCTTAATTGATACAGTTAAAATAATTTTCCCTCATGGGCCGTTAGCTCAGTTGGTAGAGCAGCTGACTCTTAATCAGCGGGTCGTAGGTTCAAACCCTACACGGCCCATATATAATTAATAAGTTATAAGTCATCCTGGTGTGCTCAAATAATTTTGCTATCTTTTGCTACTCATCTAAAAACTGCTAAATGTTAGAATTTATTATCCCCTTGTATTAGTCAACTATTTTCTATTGCGCCTGACAATGGTAGATTACCAAATGGTTAATTTAGAGAAAAAGTTACTATAAAAAAGCTTCGGAAACAGCCTCATTTATGTTAAAAGTTTTTAATGAAAGTGAAATTCAATCAATTGCAAAAGCATTAGGTAATACCTTAAGTGGACTTACTGGTAGTGAAATAGCCCATTTATTACAGCAAGCCAAAATCCCAGATATAGATCCGCAAAACACAAAATGGAAAAGATTATATAATGCCTTTTGTGATAAACAAAATAATTGCCGTAACAGAACTAATATTCTTGAATTTATTAGACAAGCAATGAAACCAGCTAATTTTATTGGCGATAGCGAAAGATATGAAATTCTAAAGTCAAACTTAAACACGGCCCTTGCTTTTAGTGGCCTTGAAATTAAAGACACCGGTGAATTAGCGACTTTTAAGAGCGTTACTACTTTAGCTGAAGCTGAATTAAGAGCCAGCCAACTTAAGCTGAGCTTGAAAGAAAGAGACATCCATCCTGATGTAATTAGATTTTGCCGGTCTGAATTACTTCAGAGCAATTATTTTCATGCCGTTTTAGAAGCAGTCAAAAGTATTTTTGATAGGCTTCGCCAATTAACTGGTCTTTTAGACGATGGTCATGAGTTGGCAAATAAATGTTTGGGTGGGGATGTTCCAAAATTGTATATTAATTCTTTTAAAACAAAGAGTGAGAAAATGGAGCAAAGTGGATTTAATGAATTAATAAAAGGAATTTATTCCATGTTTAGAAACCCCATAGCCCATGAAGCTAAAATTAATTGGGAAGTAACCCAGCGAGATGCCAAAGATTTATTAACAATGGTTTCTATGATTCATCGCCGTATAGATACAGCATCTAAATATGCCGATGATGGGTTTGATAAGATTTAGCCACTTGTTTATAATTTTTTAGCTAAGCAGATTTTATTGTAAAAATATATTTTGTAACGCTCTAAATTGGTTATAGAAATTTATTTTCTCAGATTTGCCATTTTCTTTCTTCATAACAACATGATCATAAATATGCAGTCGTATCATTATTTCAATATTTTTATCCATAGTTGTTTCTCTATTGCCGAAATTTTCCCATTTTTTTACAGCCATATGAGATTCATTGGCTAATTTAGCAAAATCACGAAGACTCATTGAAAAATGAGTGCGGATAAATTTGATTTGATTTCCAGTTAATCTGTATTTTTGCAAAACAAGTCCCTTAATTGTATCGTTTGCAACTTTCCTAATATCAATCTTTGGGTGTAGCTTCCCATCAAACTCAACCATTTCAACATCATGGAGTTCTACTGGAAAGCCAAGGCCATCATAGATGTAATTGGCAAATATTTTCGTTTTCTTACTCATTTTTTTGCTACTCCTAAACTCCAAGCCTTATTACTGTAATAACCAACATTGCTTGGTTATCAAATGAAATAATAATTCTCAATTTTTCCTTACCACTAAGAGCATTGCCTTCAACACAATAATTCCAGTCTTGATAACCTTTCGTGTAACTATCCTTGCTTTTATTTCTTCTACGCCTGCGATTACCTTTGTTCTCTAAGATATCAAGAACATCAATATCCGTTATCTGCCTATCTTTTTGACGCTTTTTTGCATGGCTCAAGAAAATGTACTCACCACCATTAATTTTTTCAGCAATTAAAGTCCAAAGTTCCTTATCAGTCTTTTTAGTGGGTTTTCTGCCTTGCACTTTTTTCATAACACAAAATTCCTATTAGTAAGTATAATTCATAGATTCACCGTTGTAAACCAGGTTTACAACGGTATTGCTGGGAATGCTCTCGTTCTCAAGTTACTATTAAAGAATGAAATATTAATATAATCAACAGGTTAAATTTTGTCGTCTTGCTTCTTGGCTTAAACCAGGGGGGATTTTGGAATTTACGACAGGTGATCATGAATATGCAACTAGTAGCAGTGATATGTTAAATCAGACATTGGATTTTTACAGTCACGCTCCTAAATTCTATGAGCGGCAACTTAAAGAAAATGGTTTTGAAATTCTATTAAACGAAAGTAATCAAGAAACGCATTTAGTGTGGATAGCAAAAAAGTCTTAATTAACTTTGAGAAAGGCTTTAAGGCTTGGGAGATCCTGTTTTCAAAGAGCTTTCAGGATCCGGCGACCCGGGTTCACCTGCAGCCTTAGCGGATGCAGCTGCAGGAGAGCCGGAAGGTGGCGCTGGAGTCGAAGCTAAGATAGCCCATTTTGGAGCAGCTCCTGAGCCCATTGAACGGGACCCAGCTGTAGCTCGT
>DATDXK010000106.1:0-4706 GCA_035289345.1 Candidatus Nanoarchaeia archaeon | reverse complement strand
TAAGGCTGATAACCGACCATCCCCGTAAGGGACATCCCCCTAGCCGGTGTAATTTTGCACCGGAAGATGCTTCGCAAATTGATGGCCACTGCACTTTCTACAGAGCCCCACCAACCAAAAGTTTTATTAATGTTAATCTAACTTATACCTACAGAAAAAATAGGTTTACCATGGCATACCAGCAGCAGAACCAAAGTCCGCACCACCGTTTGCGTTATTATATCATCATGACCACGGTAGTAGTACTCGGCCTGTTTGTATTATTATTCTTTAATAACTCTAACAGCCTGGGAATCACCAGCGCAGTAGTTGAAAACGTAAAAGATAGCTCTTTAATTGAAAGCATAACTAATGGCCGTCTAGGATCAACTAATCAAAACACTGCTCCAGAAGCCAAGAGGATAAGCCCCAGCGCTAACAGCATTGAGTTTCTGCTGCTGTCTTCAGCCATCCCGCAGATAGCTAAAGAAACGAAGATGGAAACAATAACCCTGATATTTAATGATCTGGCTACACCGATAACCGTCAATGAAGACAAGCTAGAATTAAATGGCCTTTCACAAGTCACCTTAGGGCTGGCTGAATTTAGCGGCACAGTAGATATTGATGAGCAGCAATTCTCACTTGACGGCCTGGCCAAAAAGTTTGAGGTGAATGGCATCTCCTTATCATCTGCCAGCGAAATTAAGATTTCTTTTAAGGGATTAAATTATCAAAAAGCTACCATTACCAATGCCGAATTCAATGGCTTGGAATTTGTTACAGGAGAAGGCTCGGTTCAAATTGGCAGCCGGCTAAGATATTCCTTAGAAAATGGCCAGCTGGTGACCATCTATAATTATTTTGGTGATTTACAGATTAATAAAGATCTGCCGGCAGCCGATTTAAACTCAACCATTGAAGATACCGGCACGCAGCTGCAGGGTTATGCTAACGGCTTAGATATCGTTAATGGAGCGCTTAACCTCAATTTGAGATAAGTCCTAAAAAGACTTTTAATCTCCGCATTTTCAGTGTAATAAACCTGTAAAGCTTAATCTTAATATAACCCAGATTTTTTAAGTTCTTCTTTCTTGATCATGCGCCGATAATCGCCATATTTGTCTAGTAAAGAAAACTTAGGCGGCTTAATTTCAACTGTACGACGGCCGCACTGGCAATCGCTTTTCAAGGTATAATTGCCGCAATGCTGGCAGCTTAAGATATGCTTACTCATGCTTATCGCGCTCAAAAGAAGCTTCAGAAATTTTGTCTAAGAAATGATCTAGGATTTCCTGTATTTTTTTCAGCGTCTGCTCTGCCGGCTTATAATCATAATCCTCAATAACCACCTTAAACCTGCCGGCTCCTAGATAAGATAAAATAATATTTTCAGAAAGGCTTTTTATCGAAGCCAAAAGATTCTTTACTTTTTCCAGACCGTTGGAATGGTACGTTTTAAGCCTGATCTCTCCTTTGATTGTTACTTTCTTTGGCCGGAATTTTTCAATGACTGCTTCGTCGATTTCCTTAGCCCATTCAGTTTTTAATCCTAATTTATCCAACGTAACTTGCCCGGCAGCCACGTCCCTGAAACATAAATACAGATGTGAATATTCCTTAAAGATGGAAGAACTAACCTGCTGATACAGCTGTTCTGGGGGAAGCTTAAGCTTTCTGGCAATATTGGCAACTAGATTTTCAGCCTTTAATTCAGACTTGATTTCATCCAGCTTTTCCCTTCTTTGGTTAGAATTAACTCTCCTCAATGATAAATCAATGTAGCCTTTCTCCTTGTTAATTGAAAGAATCTTGCAGACTATCTGTCGGTCAAGGCTGACAAAATCCCGCAGATTGCGAATTCGGCCGGGAGACACTTCAGAAATATGCACCATGCCCTGGCGATGGTATTCCAACAACTCGACGAACACTGAGTTGGGAAATATCTTGGTCACTTTGCAGAGGACTATCTCATCCTCTTCGGGGTATCCTTCAATTTGGTAGAACATTAACAATATGGTTGGCAGTTACTTTATAAAGTTTATTGGTGATTGTACATATTAAGTCTTCACCTTGCTTTAAATTGGGGCTGGCCGGCAAACACTTAAAAAAGGTAATTTATTCTTCTTAAATCAAGATAATTTTTGGGATTTTCGGGCAAGCTAACCAACTCAAAGGAAAATGGCTCATTATTTTCAAGGTATTTTGGGAGATGAATGAATTTAACCCCCTCTCTTTTTGCATCTAATCGATCCCTTTCACCGTCACCGATAAAAACCGCCTGGCTTGCCGCAACAGCAAACAGAGAGCAAATCCTGGCCAGGTCTTTCCTCTTTCCTCGATAATTTTTAATGGCTATTAAATCTTCACTAGTATAAATTTCAGCAAAATGATCCAAGATTCCCTGTTCACTTAAAATCGACTTAACGTAATCCTTGCAGGGATCATCGGTCACGATCACTTTTTTAGATTTATTCTTCTCTAGAAAACTATAAATACCTTTTCTGGGCGTATTATCTTTTTTAAGGGCATTTGCTAATGTCCCATACAGGTCCAGCATTATGAGATCAGGCATGATTTTTAACGGTAATTTAACGGTAATTTAACAGTAATTTAACGGTAATTTAACGGTAATCAGATAATAAAATAAGCTTATTCTAAAACTTCCAGCACCCTAGCTGCAACACGGGCTTTTCCACCAGTCGGGTAAGCCACTTCCTTACTGCAGACCAGACAATTTACTTTAGTGCTGGCATTGCCAAAAATAATCTGCTCATTCTTGCAGGATGAGCAGCGCACTTTCACAAATTTGCTTTTAAGAACAGCCATCTTATACCAACTCCACCTTCTTAGCTCTAATTCCAACTCTCTGCGAGGATGTTTTTTTGCAGACAGCGCAGGTGTACCGCAAGTCGGTTTTTTTGGTGCTTTTAGCTCCGGTGCGTTTGAACTTGGTGAGCGCTGGCTTAGAATACCGGCCATGGCTGCCGATGCCCCGAGCCCGGCCTCTTAACCTGGCCCGATATTTGGAGCCATGGCTCAAGGAACTGGCCGCCTTTTTTTTGGCTTGAGCAACTTTCTGTTCAGTATGCTTTCGGCAGAATTTGCATAATCGTTTAACTGTTTTGGGAATTTTCATGACTCTTTCTCCTAGAAAGAGAGTCATTTATAAACATTTCTACAAGGTTTAATATTTTCCAGAATCGAAACTCGGCATTACTATTTTAGTCCCAAAATATAGAATAAAATGGCTTTCTTTTCGGGGCATTTCTTTCGCAGATTTTTAACAGCTCATGATAATTATTAACCAGCTGGCCTTCTCGTTGATACCATCTGGCCCCTTCAATCCCTTCGTCTTTTTGGTCATCTACCCAGGAAGGCGGCTGGGCAATAACGTCTCTGGAAGTAATGATGCTAAAACCATGATTTAAAGCTCCTGCTCCGGTAGTCTTTACGCAGCCCGTGGCATTGATTCCCATCAAGATTAAATCTTTAACCTGCAATTGCTTCAAATGATCAGCCAAAGAGGTCTGATAAAATCCATCGTCACTGCTTTTTACAATATATCTTACATCCGTCCTCAGGGAAATAATTTCTCGCCTAAGGACATCAATAGTCTGGCCATTTCCATCATATTCTAAAATCACGATGGGTATCCGGCGATTTCCAGCATAATTTAATACCTTTATGATGCGTGGAATCTCCCTGGCTTTTTCAGCTTCGCTAATCTCCTGAAGAAAATCATCCTGCATGTCAATTAACAGAATTCCTAAATTACTATGAGGACTAGAAACTGAGACAATGGTTTCAATTTCTGACCTAGTTGAGGTTTCGGTTTTAATTATGGGCTTAGTTGTTTCTTCCTTCTCTGCGATAGGAACAGACCCTAAGGCCATGGCCAAGGCTAAACCTGACAAAAAATTAGCCATTATACCGTATTTATCGCTTCGACCATTGTATTCATAACAGCGATAACCCGCCGGTTATTTTATCGATTTTCTCTTCTCCATCTGGGCCGATAGCCATACAGGTCCTAGTTCCTGGAGCAACTACCGTTTTGCCAGCATCAGTAATCAAAGAAGCGGCTAAGCCTTCATCCTTAGCCTTCTGAAATAAGTTTACCAGCTCTTTCTCATCTTTCACTTTTAGAACGATCTTAGCCATCCCTTCAGTTCTCCAAGAATTTATTATTTTTTTATCAGATTTAAGAACAGCGTCAACTGCCGCATGGCTGCATTGGGCAGCGCATTTACCTGCAGGCAGTTTTAAATCCTGCCTGACAATAATCACTTGCTTATACATTTAATACCTTAAGATAGAGAGCTTTAAAAATCTACTGCCGAAATTATTGGTTGTGTTATCCCAAAATTATTGGCGGCTAAACAGCCTGGAAACTAAATCCATCATTTCAGCCACAGCAACGCCTTGATAAAAACCAAGCAAACTCAGTCCGGAATAATAATGAAATGTATTTTTTAAATTAATCTGCAGGTTTTGGCCAGTTGCTCTCGATATATAGCTAGTGTGATAAATTATCAAACACCAGGGTCACTAGCTATATATAAAAATGGCTAAAAAAAGTTTGATTATGCAAAAAATTTCGCTGGGTGTAAAACCCTGCCCTTTAGGGCGAAATTTTTGCATGCTAAAAATGCGTAGTTGAGAAACCGCCTCTTTTGAAACCTCGTCATTTATGGCGAGGTGAGGCGGTTTCACGCATTTTTATC
>DATDXK010000105.1:0-35854 GCA_035289345.1 Candidatus Nanoarchaeia archaeon | reverse complement strand
GGAAAGTCGGTTTAAATTTAGACGCCTCCCCCACAATATTGCCTTCTTCATCAACCAACAATCCCTTTTGGTTTAAGTCAATGATCACGGCCACAACTGCAACAATTAACACTGCGGCTAGAATTAGATAAGAACTATTTTTACGGGATAACTTTTTGCCTCTTTTCATAACGTATCTCCTTTTAACTCTTAATGAATATCGATATAATTAACACTAAGAGCTAAGGACAATTTAATACTTAAATAACTTTAGCACTACTTGACAGTTCTCAAAATACCAATTTAATCCAAAATCTTTAAAAACAAACGGCATTATGGACGATAATAACTCCACTTTAAGCTTGTCGCAGGCTTAAGTGAGATATAGCAAATGCGTGAATTCAAACTACGCACAAAACTACCACATGAACTACGCATTTAAAAACATTTTAGGAACCTTCATTATTGATGAATCCTTCACGGCTATCTCTAACAAAGATGATCTGAAGGCTAAAGAAGTCCCACCTGAAAAAATTTCCGCAGTATTAGCCTTGTTCAAAAATAAACTTTACTTTAAACAATTCTACCAAGAGAACCTGAAATTAACCAAAGCAGCGATCAAGAATTCAGTCCAGGAAGACCAGCTGATCATGCAAGCCATTTCTAATATCTCTGAGTTAGATAAGATCAATAATCTGCTCAGCAAAAGGTTAAGGGAATGGTATTCCCTTTATTTGCCGGAATTATCTGAATTAATCCAAGATCATCAAACCTTCTTAAAATTAATCAGCCAGCCGAAAAGTGCGCTGATTAAAGAATTCAACATTTCTGACAGCATGGGCGCTGACTTGGATAAAAAAGATATTGATCAAATTAGCCTTTTAGCAGCAAAACTAACTGAAATTTATGAATTAAAAAATCTGCAGGAAACTTACCTCCAAGGGATAATGGAGAAGTATTGCCCTAATTTATTGGAATTGGCTGGAACGACCATCGGCGCCAAGCTGATTGAATTAGCCAAGGGGCTGAAGCGGCTGGCCCTGCTGCCCGCTTCAACAGTTCAATTATTGGGAGCAGAAAAAGCCTTGTTCAGGCATATCAAAACCGGCAGCCGCAGCCCTAAGCATGGGATTATTCTTAATCATCAGTTAGTGCAGAAAGTTAGCCGCGATATGAAAGGCAAAGCTTCCAGGATGCTGGCTGACAAATTATCTTTATGCGCACGGCTGGATTACTTTAAAGGAGAATTTAAGGCTAAAGAGTATAAAAAAGAGCTAGAAAAGGCATTAAAATGAGAGAGATTAAAGACCAAATTGAACGGTTGTATGAATTGCAATTAAAGAATTTACAGTACTCTCCTTGGATTAAAAAAATTTCTTTGCCTAACCTAATTGAAGAATTGGGTAAGGAAGTTGAAGAAGTATTGTTAGAAGCTAAATTAGAATCTGCTCAAAGTTTGAAAGAAGGACTGGGTGATGTGCTTTTGGATTGTCTAGGAATTATTGTTAAAGCTCAAGATTTAGGTTATTGTACAGTTCAGGAAATATTAGATGCTGCTTATGATAAGTTTACCCAAAGAAAACCATTTCTGCTAGAAAACTGTCCGGTAACTGAACTTGAAGAAAAAAAATTATGGCAAGAAGCTAAACAAAAAGAAAAAGGAATTAAACATGAGTATTAAGCCACACCAGATTTTTGAAATATATCACGATGGAAGGAATATTTACACTAAAAGCCTTTGTCCTGGAACAATTCATTTCGATGAAAAAACTATCCTTAAAAATGGGGCTGAATACCGTGAATTTGATCCAAGAAGAAGCAAATTAGCAGCAATGATCATGAAAAGCTGCACCAATGCTGGAATAAGGAAGAATGATGTCATTTTATATTTAGGAATTTCGCATGGCTACACTGCTTCTTTTATTTCAGACATGATTGGCCCGGAAGGGTTAATCTTCGGCATCGACCCTGCGCCGCGAGTGATGCGTGATCTGGTTTTTTTGGCTCAAAAACGCCAAAATATAGTGCCGCTCCTGGCTGACGCCAATCATCCGGAAGAATACTTACAACGGGTTTGCCAAGCAGATATAGTTTACCAAGATGTAGCCCAGCGAAACCAGGAGGATATTTTTATCAGGAACTGCAAATTATTTTTGAAGCCTGGTGGATATGGGTTACTGGCAGTGAAAGCGAAAAGCATTAATGCCAGGAAAAAACCGAGGCAGATCTTTGAGGAGATCAGGAAAAAACTAGAGCAGCAATTCACCGTAATTAATTACAAGATTCTTGAGCCACATGAACGAGACCATTGTATGATCATTATTAAAAATGAATAAGCAATAAAATTAAATATCATCAAATAATGCTATTAGCATGCACCTAACCGATGAAGCTGGCCATTTATACCTGTTATCTAAAGACTTGGTGGCCTTAAATAAAAAGCTTAGAAAAATGACCTTTAAGGCGGAAAAACACTTTTATAACCTAAGCCGGGCCAAAACCTTGAAGGAGAAGCACCACTATCAGAGCAAGCACATGAGAGCAACCATCGAACTCACTCACTTGATGAATAAGCACCATCAATTGCTGGAAAAATTACGGCATCATCATTCTTCTTTTGACCTAGCCTTAAAAAGAGAACACCGGATTTAGTTATAACTATTCTAAAACTGGAAGGGGGCCATTTGATTGGATGAAGCCATAAAACACCAAAATTATTTAAATTTAAAGATCCTTTTTCTTTCTATGGAGCCAAATCAACGCCCGCTGTACCTGCTGCCGCAAAAAAAGAAGAGAGCGATCATCCCTAAACTAGTTAGCCTGACAGTCTTAGGAGTAATTTTTTACCTGGGAGTGATCTTAAACCTATCCCTGCTGCAAGTCAGCCCAAAAGCTGAGGATCAAACACAATTAGCAGCCCTGCTGATCCTGATCTGCTGCCTGATTTTGGGAACTATCCTAGCCAGCCTAAAAGCCAGAAAAAATTATTTGTTTTACCGAGACCGAATTGTATTTGGGAAAAAGCAGATTTTATATCAAAATATTAGCTCTACTGCAGTCAAGAAAGGCTTCTGGGATAAACTTTTTAAAACTTATTCTTTGCCGCTAAATAAGACATTTATCATTAAAAATATACCTGCCGTCCTTAATATTGCTGATTATGTCAACAGCCTGGTCAGCTACTCGTTAAGATATAATGGCACGGGATAATTAAAGTACTATCATAACTTGGTTGTGTCTGCTATAAACAAGGCTGCTCAGGAGAGCTTTTGCGAGATGAATAATTCAATAAATACGGAAGTCATGGACAAAAATAGCGGGCCTAAAATCACCCCCCACACGCCAAAGAAAATCAAGCCACCGAAAATTCCCACAAAAATTATCAGAGGGTGAATTTTAGCCTTGCTGCCGACCAGTTTCGGCTTCAGGATATTGTCAATCGTGCCAACAATAGTAATTGAATAAAGCAGCAGCAACAGGCCTTTAATCATCAAACTGTCTGAGCCCTGAAAAAAGCCGTTCAAGAACAAAATCAAGGAAGCCGGGAACCAGACCAGCCCCGTCCCTAAGGCTGGAATTAAGGCTAAAAAAGCCATAATCACGCCCCATAACAAGGGCAGGGGTACGCCAAAGATAAAGAAGCCCAGCGCGCCTAACAGACCTTGGATGATAGCCACCAAGAGAGAGCCAAAAACTAATCCGTGAATGATTTCTTTCAGTCTCTGCATAATAAATGAATAGCGCGTGTCGCCCAGGCTCAGCAGCTGATTAATTTTCTGCAGGAATTTCTTCCCGTCTTTAAGAAAATAAAACATGGTAAAAAAGACGATGAACACATTCAATATAAAGCGAGGGACGCTGGCTAGCACAACTGAGCCTTTCTGGATGAACCAGGTAGTTACCGCTTTAAGCAAATTCTGCAGCTGCAATTTAACGCCCAGATCACGGAGGTTTTCCTTTAGCATTGAGCAAAAACTATTGGCGCAATTTTCAAAGATGCCGGCAGAGATTTTCTGCTTGCCGATCAGAAACAAAGAGTAAGACTGCTCGGCTAAAATGGACAGCAAAACCACTCCCGGGATAACTATCACCAGCAGAACTATGATCGAAACCAGCAAGGAAGGGATAAATTTATTTTTAATCTTTCTGCTAAATAAATCGTGCAGCGGGTAAGAGAGGTAAGCCAGCAAGGCCCCTAAGAATATTGATAATAAAATTGGCTTAAGAATTAAAAAAGAGATGACTAGAAAGATCAGCAGCAGCACTACGGGAATATAAGGCTTATATTTGATGCGACATCACCGTTTTAGTTATTATATTTAAGTATAAATACTTTGCTGAGACTTAGCTGTAAAATTAGCGAGGCTTAGTTAGTGACTCAAAGATTAATCCTAATCCAGATTGTTTTTAATTATTTGGCAAAGTGTCCTTAGGATGTTACAGCTGCCTCAGTAGGCATCCGAAATTTGAACAAAAACATTAACTACTAAACTGTTATATCAAATCGTACTTTTCATGGAAATATGGCTTATAAGGTCTTCACCACTGATGAATTTGATAAGCGATACCAAAAACTAGACCAACAGTTGCAACGAGAGATCGCTAAAGAAGTTGATCAACTTGAAGAAAACCCTTATTCTGGAAAACCACTAGGCTACAGATTTTTTAGAGAAAAAAGAATCATGAATTATCGCGTTTACTATCTTATTTATAAAGAGCAGGTCGTTGTTTTTGTCATTACGATTAGCACAAAAAAAGATCAACAGGATACAATTGATAGAATAAAATCATTAATTCCTCATTATCACCAAGAAATAAGAACTAAACTTAATTTATAACCATTTTCCAAGGCTTAATGCGGCCTGCTTTAATATCTTCCAGTCCTTTAATTAATGAAACTAATAAATCTTCATCTATCTCTGCCTTGTGCTTGAGCAGTTCATACTCTTCTTTTGGTATTGTAACCGTTTCCATATCAAGATTAAGCACCTTGATATTTATATACTTTACTAGTAAATTTTCGAGAACAACAATCCCCTAAACAATTTGGCTCACTAAAAACAGAAAAAGAAAAAAAAGAAAAAAATAAAGCTTATTGTGCGCCTACCCTTCTGACCGTAGCGCTGCTAGCCGTTGGACCAGAAATCACTACTTCGCTTCCCACTAAGTCGCCAGGCCTGTTAGCTACAACTTTACCTGCCAATCTGGTGTCTGCTCCCGAGTAGCCAGCAACTAACATGGCCATGTTGCCGTTAGAGTGCTCAAACAGCTTAACTCGTGCTTCACCAGGCGTAAATCCAGTTGAACAGTCTGCTGGGTTGCCTAGCAATTCAGCAGCCACGCGGTTAACACAAGGGCCACCAACTACAATCAGGTTTTGTGCTTCCACGCTAGAGATTTCACTAGCTAGCTTGGTGGCATCCACAACTTCTACGGAAACCAAGTTCCCGCCAGCCGATGAAACAGCTTTGGTGGTTGCTCCGGAAGTGAAGTACACTTGTGGTAGCCTCTGCTTCTCTGGGTATTCCAAAACTAACTCTTGCGGGTCTCCGCTTGGAGACTTCAAGGTTACTTTAGTACCAGTGGAAGTGTAGCCGTAAGCAATCTCAGTTTCTCCATCTGGGGTGATTAAGGTTAGACCAGTCTGAGCTACCCTGACTTCTGGACCAGCTGCTAAGCTTACCTGAAGCGCTACATTTGAAGGAGCTATGTTATCATAGTCATCCGCATTAGGTGTGGTCTGGGTAATGTTAAACGTACTTAAGCCCACCGAACCATTTACCATCAAATTGACTGCTGTAGGTCCGGCAATAGTACTATTCGTTGCCCAAGCCCACTGTGAACCATAGTAGTCAACAAAAGTTATAAAAGCCGCACTGTTAGCAGTTATAGCTCCACCACCATCCATGTCCACAAAGACAGTGTAATCGTCACTGGCCTGAGTAGAAGCATTTTGCACTAGGAAGGAATAACCACCTAGCTTAATGGTAGCCACGTCAACAACCGTTGTCCCACTGGTAGTAGCTGCATACTCTAACGTTTCGCCACTGCCCACGTTCTTGAACTTAATCTTAGGCGCAGTATCACCGCTTTTATCTGCTCCACGGTACTGCAGCAAGTAAGACTTAGCTGAACCATCACTAGCCGTTCCACCAGTTAACACAAAGTAGTCATTCTTGAAAATCTCAGTGTTTCTTAATCCCCAGTCTGGCTGAGCTGTCGCGGTAGTCTGACTCTCGTTCAAGTGCAGCCGTTTACGGTTGCCATTTCCACCAGCTACACTATCCCCACCTATACTTATGTTAGTGGTACTTTCAGCATAAGCTGTAGGAATAGCTACCAGATTTCCGTCTCCATCATACAAGTTAAGCTCGTATTTTCTAGCCGAAGAGCTGCTTAACTTTAATTCCCTGGTAGTTTCAGCTGCCAATCCCGTAAACTCTACATCTAAGCCGCCAAACATCAACACTTCTTTCTCTTCCCCGGAAGCAGCGATAACATCGCTTAACTTCTGGCCTGCGCCCAGGAAGTAGTCATCATCTGAAGTCATGTTCACTTCAATCGTGCTGACTGAAAAGGTCACGTTGTTGTCAGTACCGGTAAAGAAGACGTTAGTGCCGTCAATATCTTCCGCGCCTACTCTCAACTTCTTGTCTCCAGTGTTTACGGCAGTAATATCGTCATCCTGAAGCACAATCTTTTGGGCCCCGACAAAGAACGTAGCTGAATGAACCCCTCCAGAGTAAGCTTGGTACAATATTTCACTTACACCAATCTCGCTTTTATCACCTAAGACGTAAGTTTCCCCTACTTTCAACTTGTTGGTAGCTTCGCCATTGACGATGAATTTAGCTTCATCCGAATCAGTGAAACTCAGCTCTACGTCGTAGCTTTTAGTGCCCACGGCGTATGTTCTGGATTCCCCTTCCAATAAAGTATCACGGGTAGCTCCCGCCATCAAAGTTAATTTGATACCGTTCTGGTTTTCATCTCCGCCGGAACTGGTCCTTCGGGCTAAAACAACTGAATAATCCCTTCCCATGAACGACAAGTCGGTGTTTTCAAAATCATCTAAATACGTACCAGTTGTCGTGGATGTTCCGGTAGAATCCGTAACATCTGATTGGGCGTTGGAACTGAACTCCAGCTTGAACCGGCCAATCTGCTTTCCAGACTTGAAGAATGCATGCAAATCAGTCACATCGTCATCGTTCTCGCTATATTTCACAACCCGGTTGGTTGGCAATCCGGCTTCTCCTTCACCGTCAAAGAACAAGAATTGCTGGAAGCCGTAATCATTCTCATTGGTAGACCATGTGCCGTCAGCTAAAGCTCCCAGATCCTCTTCACCGATAAATGTATTAATGTCCCTAAAAGTTTCACCGGCAATGGAAGAAGAAGTGGTGTTGCTGTTAGCTAATTCTAATTTTTTGGAACTGGTTCCAACCAGCCAAGCGTCGCCAGTTACTGCAGTGCTGGTAGAGCCTTTACTGCCTGCTACCATCATTCTAGCAGCAATATCGGTCATTGCCAAGTTGTCAACTGGTTGAGCACTATCTCCTACAACCAGGAATCCGTTAAACCTACCGTTGTCAACAAACATTGTAGGATAATCACTTAAGTCAGCAGCCATTGCGCCCATAGCGGTAGCCCCTAACATCGCTACACCAGTGCCTACGGCAAATAACCGCCTTACCATTCGTTTTATTTTCATTTTCTAAACACACCTCCGTGTTTGAATAGACTAATCTTAAAGGCCATCAATAAGAATTCCGAAGGGCTAACCCGAAAGGAATAACCTTTTCGATCTTATAGACGACTATTCCGCTGTTTGCAGATGAAACTCTTAATAGCGTACTCTAATTACCAAAAAATGATTTATAAGCCTTTCGCAAAAACATAAGATGGAAAAACTAATGCATTGCCATTAAAGCCTGAAACTAGGAAATTTTCTAGTTATAGAGGTTCATCATCCCTTAATAACAAAAACCATAAACCTAGAACAAAGTTCTAGATTAGAACATCAGTATTGCAAAGAAATCATTGTAAAACTCACAAAACCATATAAAGTATTGGTTAAAATAACTGCCATGGAACTAACCAGCCTGCCCCTGCCGGCATTTTTTATCCAGAAGTATGCTCATTTCAATATTTTAACCCCAGTACAAGAAAAAGCCATCCTGGCCGGGCTGCTCAACGGCGCTTCCCTGTTAGTTTGCGCACCCACCGCTTCCGGCAAAACGCTGATTGCCACCATGGCCATTGCTAATATATTAGGCCAAGGCAAAGCGCTGTACATCGTTCCCCTCAAGGCTTTGGCTAAAGAAAAATATCGCGAATATCAAGCTTTATTGAACAGGAATGATGATAATAGTAATAATAATAGTAATGATAAGGCCAATGATTATACTGTAACGATAGCTATCGGAGACATAGATTCTGATTCATCTTATTTGAACTGTTATGATTTGCTAGTGTTAACCTCCGAGAAATTAGACAGCTTGCTACGGCACAAAATTACTTGGCTGCCTGAGGTCAAGCTGATCATTATTGATGAGATTCATTTGTTAAATGATCCTTCCCGCGGGCCTACTTTAGAAGTGATTATTACCTTGTTAAAAAAAATGATCCAGCCGCAAGTTATTGGGTTAAGCGCCACTATTGGAAATAAAGAGCTGCTGGCCAGCTGGCTGGAAGCCACTTTGGTGGAAGATGACTGGCGGCCGGTAGAGTTGAAAAAAGGAATAATTTGCGATGGAAAAGTAAATTTTTATTAATTCCTGATTGAAAGTTGTGCTAACTATTTTTAGAATAAAGAAAGTTTTATAATTATTAATCTACTTGTTGATTACAGATGCAAATAGTAAATCACAAAAGTAATGGAACATTACACCATGCGATTTACTATACTAGCAAATCTCGACAAGTTTCATAATTAACGAGATTTGCTATTAGTTTGATAATTTATCACACTAGCTATAAATCATCTGTGCTAAAAATATTAAAGCCTGAAAAATACTTAAGGAATGGGAAAAATTTCTTTGAGAATTTCCTTATTGCCCGTATCCTTATACTCTCCCGCCAATTTTCTTAAAAAATCAACATCAATGCTCAGCTCTCTGCTCTCCAATTCTTCCTTGATCCGGCAGATAAATTCGATGAATTGGGTGACATTTTTGGGCTTAATCGTTTTAGAGCATCTTTCAAAATCCAGAAGTATCGGCTGGTTATCTGAAGTTACCAGAAGATGTTTAGTGGGATGATGCATCTCTTCCTTGTTTACGCCTAATTGGTCTAATTGGCGGCACTGGACTAGCACCTTCTCCAGCACTATCTTTATTTCTTCCTTACTGTTCTTTTTTATCCAATCCAGGATGAATTCACCCTCCACAAACTCATATACCAGATAATTTTCCCCTGAAAACAAATATCTAGGGCCTATTCCTGCCTTATTCAGGACTTTTAGCCAATAACTTTCATTCTGGATAGTGTTTAATGCTTCAGAATCTTCCCGTTTTGCTTTAATGGCCACCTTAATCAAATCTTTCTTGCGGGGAAAATGGGTCTTGACCAGCTTGGAACGATCTTGAATAGCCTTATAAATAATTCCTCTTTGGCCTTTGGCAAAATAATGAATCTCTTCCAGCAGCCTCGCTTCCAATTCCCTTAATAATCCCGTCTTAGTTATTTGATAAACAAATAATTCTTCAAACGGCAGTTTTTGCTTATCCAGCTCCTTGAATGTTAATAGGTTTTTTTCAATGATCCCCTTAACTTTATCCCGGTTGGTTAAAGAAGAAAACAGAAACAAAATCTGGCCATCCGGGGCTAGAAACCTGGTAACTTGATGAAAAAACTGTTCTGAAATCTCCCATCCTTTTTTTCCTCCGTAAATCGTTTGGTCTTCAATAGCCTGCTGATTTACCTTATCCTGCGGCAGGTAGGGCGGATTGAAGATAATGGTGTTGAATTGGCCTGAAACCTGCTCAAATAAATTGCTTTGAAGGGCCTTTATTTTTCTTAATTTTTCTAGTTTTATTTTTTCTTTTAATCCAGTTATAGCCTCTTCATCAATATCCACGGCCACAACTTCGCCAACATCGTGATTGCTTAAAGCCGCTAAGGCCTGGATGCCCGAACCTGTTCCCATATCCAGGACTCGGCCAAAGGCTTTCGCTAGCACGTGCTTCTCTAGTAAATATGAATCATCTGCTGGTTGGTAGATAAACATTTTATGTAGAAATAGCCTGTTTTTTGATAAAAGTTTTGTTAAAAAGAAAAATCAACAGTCCAAATAGCTGGTGAAGCAGAAAATGGGTCTTGCACATTAGTACTCTGGACTTCTTAGGGATAGAAAGCCACTTTGACCCAATCACTAAAAATGCTAAAAATGCGTGAAACCGCCTCACCTCGCCATAAATGACGAGGTTTCAAAAGAGGCGGTTTCACGCATTTTTAGCATGCAAAAATTTCGCCCTAAAGGGCGGGGTTTTACACCCAGCGAAATTTTTTGCATAACCTTAAAACGCCTCAATCCAAAAAGATTCCTGCTCCCAAGTAATTAAACGCCGGGATAAGCCGCTCTTCGCTGGTTAAAGCCGGAAGGTGAAATGGCAGTTTGGTGACCAGCCTCACTTCCAAATCATAACCTGGAAAGTGCCGGTCAATAGTCGTGGTCCGCTGCAGCAGTTTAGTTCTTTCCAGCTCTAATCTGGGCCGGGCATTTTTTACCGCCTCCAGCTCATCAATCCCCAGAACTGTCACTGAGCCATTGATGACCCATCGTTTAGGGCCAGCCCTGGAGACAAAAAGATATTTGATTTGATAAGCAGATAAGGACCAGGCCATTAATTATTAGAAAGCAATAAAGTAAATAAATGTTCTTAAGGATTTGGTGTCAACAGCAATCAAAACCTAGTACTACGACAACTTAATGATGAAATGATAATGCCGTCGGTGTAAATGTTTCAAAACAAATGTTCTAATGTACAGGTATAAGCAGCTTTCAAAAACCATTGCTTATAATTTCAAGAAACTTACAGCCTTAATCGTTTATCTATCCCGTTGGCTTCTGACAGCTGCTCAAAAGTCCCGATATCGATGATGTCCTGGCTTTTGACATAAGTAAACTGCTGGCCGGAATCAATCAGCATCTTGATGGCGTCATTGATCTCTAATTCGCCTCTTGCACTGGGCTTGACTTTCTGGCAGGCGGCAAATATCTCCCGAGGAAATAAGTAAACGCTGAAATTAGCCAGATTACTGGGAGCCTGCTCTGGCTTCTCGACGATCTCCAAGACCTGATTAAATGCTGGATTAGATGATGGAAGATTAGATTTATCCGGAGCCAGTCTTAACACGCCATATCCTTTAGTATCAGAAACTTCCCGGCAGGTAATAACTCCGTTTGCCTTTGAGCTGTTGGACAGCAGCCGTGGCAATAAGCTGTTCTCAAATAAGGAATCACAGGCGATGCAGACAAATTTATCGCCAGTGACCACCCTTTCTGCCTGCAGCACGGCATCAGCCGTCCCTTTCCTTTCTTTCTGTCTGACATAGCTTATTTTAACCCCAAATTTTGAGCCATCGCCAAAATAATTAATAATTTTCTCCTGGCAAAAATTTACAATAAAAATAACTTCACCAATATTTACCGCTTTAAGCTGCTCAAGAATTATCTGCAGCAGGGGCTTGCCATTGATTGGCAGCATTCCTTTCGGGAGGTCTTCAGTGAGAGGCAGCAGCCGTTTTCCTTTGCCGGCCGCTAAGATTACTGCTTGCATTCTATCCAGAAGGATTTAGAAATTCATTTTAAAGGTTGTGGAAGAGAAAAAGCTAGATGCTAAGAATAGTCTGTCTCTAAAATTATAAAAATGCGTGAAACCGCCTCAGCTCGGAATAAATTAAGCTAAAAAAGGAGGTAACTGCTGATAGATACAAAACGATTTTATTCTTCAACAAAATCTTCGATCTTAGCCGGCATTTCTTCTCCTTCAGCCAGCATTCCCCTCAACTGCAGGTAGCGTTTAGCAATCAGGTAAAATAGCAGCCCCACTGATTTCTTGCCCTTGTTGTTGCAAGGCACAACTAAATCAATATTATTGGATTGGTTGTTAGTATCACACAAAGCAATTACCGGAATGCCCACCCTGATGACGTCATCAATGGCATTTTTATCCGGCCAGGGGTCGCATACAATTACTATTTTTGGCTCAGTGAATGTTTCCAATTGCGCATTGGTTAAAATTCCCGGCGGATACCTGCCAGTTATCACCCTAATACCAGTTAATTGGTTAAGCTTTTTCAAAGCCTTCCAGCCATTTTCTCTCCTGGAAACTACTAAAATGTCTTCAGGCTTAAATTTAGACAGAAATTTAGCAGCCAGGCCAATTCGTTCATCGATCTTTTTCAGGTTTAAGACGCTTAACCCATCCGGCCTGGTCTTGTAAATAAAGTTAGCCATATATTTAGTCTTAAATTTTGTGCCGATATGGATTCCTGATTTTAAGTATTCATTTGAGTCAATTAGTAAAGTTTCCTGTTCTGCCATGTTTGATTCTCCTTATAATTTTGATAAAGCTAATTAGATAGAAACGTTCCTATCTGCATTTTTTTTAGCCTCATGCAGCTGTACTTGCCAACTCTTAGGCAAGCTTTGGCTATTAATTAATCGAAAAGAAGAGTTATTTATAAGGTTTTCTTTTAAGAAGAAGGCACAATTAATTTTCCGAGTTAAGTTTAAAAACAAGGCTTGTTAAAAGGATATTTATCACAAAAAATTAAAATGACCCTGATAAAATATCAATTAAAAGTATTAACCTGCAGCTTAGGCTTAATGGCCGCCTGCGCTTCTTTTCCGGAGGAAGAAGAAGAAGGGTTTACTAATTTGTCAGCCCGCAACCGTTACCACAGCCTGCCAAAACCGCCGGTTTATAGAGAAGACTGCTCTGAATTTATCCCCGTTGGCAAAGTTGTGGGAGATAAGCGAAACCATCCCGATCCGCTGGTAAGAAATATTCTAAAATTGATTAAGCCGGTAACCATCTTTGAAGAAGGAGATTCAAAAAAACCGATTTGGACCGACCTGAATGAACTGGGATACGTGTGCAATGAGCAAGGATATAACTGCAGAACCAGCACTGGCGGGATTGAAAGCAGATTGCTGCGGTAAAGTCTATAATTTCCGGCAATATAGTTTTAAGAAGAGAAACATTTATTTAATAAAATTAATAGTATCCATTTCGTGTTATGGAAGTGCAAGAAGTAAAGATTTCTGGACTTCCTAAAAAAGGAGGCATGATAAGATGAAATATTTTGTAATTAAGGGTTTAGTAGTAGGCAGTTTTTTAGCTGAATTGGCGGCTTGCGTAACGCCTAACAATTATAATGATAGTTTAGACCGGTTTTTATCGACCCGTCCAGCACAGGATTATAAACAGCAAAAAGTCTTAGGAGATGTTCATAAAGTCATGATGTATGGTGAAACGCCACTGGCCATTAAGGGGCCTTCAGGAATCAGTGAAGCTTACCAACAACAGCGGCTAAAGACGGTAAATTTGGAGGAAGTAGTGCTGCCAGAAACGTCCAGATCAGTTACCATTGAAGGATCACCAATCAGGCAGCTTAACGATCTGGAAGAGCAAGAGATTACTGATTATACTGGAACGGTTATCGCTGGAGAAGGAATCACCTTAACTGTTGAAGAAGGATTTGGAAGCCCTCCTGCCGATGAATCAGATTAGCTGCAAGAGAACGGGTTGATTGCCGCTTAATTAGAGGTTGGTTTTTAGCCTTTAAAAATGTACTTATTTTTTACTACTCTCTAACTTAAACAAAGGCATATATAGGGGTTAGCTTAAATTTCTTTAATGCCGAAAAGAGTTGAGTCACCATCGTCCATCAATACCTTCAAGCAATGCAAAAGAAAATATTATTACCAATACCTCGAAAAGCTGCCTACCGTTTCTAACATCCATCAAGTGCGAGGGAATATTGCCCATTCCACCTTGGAGAATTTTTTTGATCTTGATTCCTCACAGTTAAATGAAGAAAATTATCCCGCTAAATTAAAGGAAACGGCCCAAAAATTATTTTTGCACCATTGGAAGCTCAAGCAGGCCGAGCTGGACAAGCTGGGATTGCACCAAGACCTGAAGATATTTTATTTTGAAGAAACCATGTTGATGATCATGAACTGGGTAAATCATCTGATTAATGATTTGGACCTTCTTAGGCAAAAAAAGAATTGTTCGATACAACAGGCCTTTCTGGAATTAACGCCACTGCGGGAACAAGAATATCGGTCTGATAATTATTCAGTTAGAGGGTTTATTGATGCCGTTAAGCAAATAGGAAATGAAGTCCACATTATTGATTACAAGACTAATTCCAGTTTTGACTTGAAAGATGAAAACAAGCTGCAGCTAGCCATCTACTCCCTGCTATATTTTGAAAAGCATGGTAAATTGCCTTCCAAAGTAGGGATCTTTTTCTTGAGGCACAAATTGAAGCTGATAACTGTAGATGAGCAACTGATGGATTTAGCCAGGACTGAGATTAAATTAATCCACACTCATACTTCAGCCACGGAGAAAAAAGATGATTATCCAAAGACCATCACCAGCTTATGCAAATGGTCTACCGGGCAATGCGACTTTTATGATGTGTGCAAGCCGCATGGTTGAATTGGTTAAATACAACAATAGAACAAATCTAAATTATTACGAACAGAATTAGAAAATCTAAAGCTAACTTACTACAACCCCCTGCTGCTGACAGCCTTCAGGCTCTGCTGGATAATCTCTTGGTAGATGCCTACATTATCCAGGACAAAAGTTTCCACAAAGGCTCCCAGCAGTAAAAATAACAGCCCTAATAGCAGCAAATATAAGTTAAAGCCAAACACTTCAAAGAAGCGGGAAGACATGAATTGTTCCAGGATAACATCTTTAGAAATGACTGACCCGGATATCGCCGCTAAAAAATAAGAGATTCCTTCAATGATCATGTGCGGAAAGACAATCAGCAAAATCAAGGCAAAGGTCAGGTAAGCGTTGCCTCCGGTGAATAAGGAAGCATTTTTAGCCGTAATTCCAAAAATAGTGCCCCAGACTGAAGCATTCCAGGTAATTAGGAAAATTGCGCCATCGCCAGTCAGCAAAGCCATGATGAAACAAGCAATTAATACTAAAAAATTATTGCTCAGCAAGCTAAAGAACAGGCCAGAGTTGAAAGCGCTGCTGGAAACAGCATTGCCGGTGATAGCGTTTCCCGCAAATCCTTGGCCAAAACGCACTTCCAGCTGTTCCCTAAATAAGGTGTTGGTGGTTACACTAGGCAGCAAAATAGCGCCGATGGAATAAACCAGCAGGATTCCCAGAAACAGGAAAATATAAACTCTCACCAAGTTAATATCGTTGCGCCAGAGGGAGCGGATAGACACTTTATTTTCCAGGCTTTCTTTTCGCTCTTCTATTGAAAATATTTTATACAGCTCCGGCAGGAGCAATAATGAAGTGAGGCCTACTGCCACTAATGCCGGATCGCCGCGGAATAAAAAGCGGGCTAGCATCAGCCCGACGATGGAATAAACTACCCCTAAGACGAAAGCATAGCGGCCTTTCTGCTCCAGCCAGTCTTCAGGAAAAATATGTTCTAGCACCATCTGATGGAATTAAAGGATTTTTTTGTAGTATAAATTACTTTTGCTTGATTATGGATCTGAAAAAAATGCAGTTATCATCAATTCGCTGAGCGCTTTCCGATTGCTTTTGCAGCTGAGATGGGAGTTGCATGAAATTTTAAAACTAACAAAAGAAAATGCTAAGCCAGAAAATAGCCTATTTTATATACAGTTTTATCCTTTATCTGGTCTATGAAAAAAAACATTGTCTTTATCCATGGCTCTGCCGGCAGCAGAAGAAATTTTAAGTATCTCATCAAAAATCTTTCTGAATATAATATTATTGCTTTTGATTTGATCGGCTTTGGCAACGAGAAAAAACCGAAAATAAGCTATGATTTAGAATTGTATCTTAATTTTATCAAAGATAAGCTGGACTGGGATCAGAGCTATGTCATGGTAGGGCATTCGATGGGCGGGATACTGGCTAAAGAATTGGCTCTCAAATATCCAAATAATGTAAAAAAGATTTTCTGCATAAACTACCCCTTCAATAAGCAGAAAATTAAAAATAATCTTTTTAACAGGCTGTTTATTGATGGCCACTGGCTGGGTAAAGCTATCTGCCACAGCAAAATGTTCTGGAAGTTCTTAGCCCTTCCTTTAGGCTTGCTGTTATATGGAAGATATTTTGGCTCGCTCTGGGATTATTTCAAGCATACTTTTCAATCTGAATCCAGCACTTTAAGAAATGTCATCTTAAATGACAATCACAGCAGCCTCAACAGAGTTAAAAATGAATTAATCCTGATTTCTGGAGAAAAGGACCCTTTCTTGATCAAAAGCCTGGCTGAAAGTTATAAGAATTATGAGATAAAAAAGATGGGGCACCTTTTCTTTGGTTTTGAAAAGGAGATTGCTGATATCATCAGGAAAGAGGCTTAATTCACCAACTGAAATGAATTTATCATAAATCTAGCTTGTACTATAGCCTTAATTCCCTTAATTTCCGTTCAAAGTCATTCTTCTTTTCCTTTATGGCAAAAGGCGCGCCGCCGCCATGCCAGGTAAATCTGGGTTTCATCTGGATAGGAAACAATCTTTCATTGGAATCATCAAAGATTACTGCTGCTCCCTTAACCGGCGGCAGAAGATTCAACTCCTTATCCAAGCCCTGCCGCATATAGCTCTGTATTAAAGCACCAAGAGAGTCTATATCCAGCTTGGCAGTCAAGCGGTGAGCCAGCACAACATCTGATTGGGTCAACACATCAGTATGAATCTTTCCCGGCTGCTGTGAAGCCAAGACCAAAGAGATTCCCGGCTGCCTGCCTTCACGTAGGATAGTGATTAAAGCGTCGGTGGCCGCTGTTTCTTTATCAATAGGCAACAATTCATGCGCCTCATCCAAAGCAATCCACACTAACGGCTCTTTCAGCTCTTCTAAGGGTTGTTTTTTAAAATAATGCATGGCCGCATCCAACGTTTTAAATTCCTCAGTTTTTCTGGCCAGCATCCTTTGGTTGAATAATGACCGGCAGATTAAGCCCACTACTAAAGCTTTTATTTCCCACCCTGAAGCCATGGTGGCATAAGGACTGACATCCAAGACTGTAACCTGGCCACGAGATACCAGCTCAGTCAACGGAGTTCCCCGTTTAGAAAAAATATTCCAGCCTTTAGCCTTGGTAAACTCGTTAATGATAATGTTCCTAACTACTTTTTCGCTTTCTGAATCTTTCCTAATCAGTTGGATTAACTCATCTAAGTCATAGTTAACCCGCTGATCCTGCAATGGTTGTATTATTTTTGTGATTAAAACGCCTTCCGCGGTATTTGGCCCCAGTGAAAAGGCCCGGCACCAGTCCAGGGGATTGACATCTAACGGCCGGATGGAAAAGGGGACATCAGTAGGTATGCCTTCTTCCTTATACTTGTTATAAAACCCTTCTGGAGTGAAGATCTTGACATCCAAGCCTCTGGGCTCCAAATTCCAATCCTTCAACAATTCGGCATCTTGAAAATTAGGATATTTCATGGTCCAGTAGATGCCCATGGTGTCAATCAGGAGGATGGAAAGATTCTGTCTAATCTCTTTTGGTAAATCAGCTAACCCTTCAGCGATGGAACCAATCGAGTAGGATTTTCCGGATCCCCTCTTGCCAACTATAAATACCACATGGGCGCTGGCAACATCCAAATAGACTGGATTGGAAAGAGAAGTGGTTTGCCCGATCTCAACATATTGCTTGCCGATAAAAACGGTTCCATCTTTGCCGTATTTTTCAATATCCTTCTTGCTGCGGCCAATGATAACATCAAACGCCATAGCTAAAGGCTAAGAGAAGAACAGATAAAAAGGTTGTGGTTAATTTGGCATTTTGGATGGATGCCTGTAATGACTTGAACAGAAAATCTTGATATTCGATTTTTTATTTAGGTAAACAACCATTTAAAGCATTTCATCTGTCATGACATTAATCCTTTGCGGCCCTTTAACTAAAGAATTTGTTCCTATGATGTGCTGCACTCCAACCCGTTCAGCTAACCTCATCAGTTCTAAATCAACCTGGCCATCCAATACCAAGGCATAAACTCCGCTGTTTAGGCTTTTGATGGTAGTGCCTAATTCGCTTAAGGGAACCTTTCCCAGAACATTCAGGCTCTGGTCAAAGATGCAGGCGCCGTGAGTGCCAAACAGATCCTCCATGGTTTGCTTAAACGTGGCCTTCTCTGCCTCTGAAACTAAAGTTGCTATCGGACCTTTCTCTAATTTGACAAATTTAGACGGGCCGTTCGGCCTTCGATTATTAAGCTCAACCCGGTTGGGGATTGGTTTGATAGCTGGCCTAAGGCTATTGCGCAGAATGGGCTCTTCTTTCAAAGTGCCATCATCTCTAACACCCAAATCCAGCTTAGACTGTTCGGCAGTAATCCGCCCACGCAGCGCCTTATGAATCTCTTTTTTGGTTAATTCTTCCACTTCTTTTCCATCTGGTGCCTTGCAGACAAAATCGATATCGGTTACTGCCAGCAATTCCCTGATTATCAGATTGCCGCCACGATCGCCATCAACAAAAACTACCGAAGTTTTCTGCCTGGCTAATTTTTTAACGGTTTCAGGGATAGACGTTCCATTCAAAGCAATGGCATTCTTAAAGCCATGTTTCAGCAAATTCAGCACATCAGCCCGCCCTTCAACGATGATTATTTCTTCAGCTTCATCAATTACCGGCCCAGAGGCTAATTTCTCTATGCCATATTCTGAAACTTCCATCATGCGTACTGATTGAGCAACCTCATCAGCCAACTCTTGAGAATCTGGCAAGGTATCTTGAGTAAGGCTCTTAAGCAGTACTTTAGCCCTTTCAACCACAAACTGCCTCTTGCTGATCCTTACATCTTCTACCCTATTTACCTCAATTTTGGCATTGCAAGGGCCAATCCTTTGAATTATCTCTAAAGCTGCCGCAACGATAACTGTTTCTGTCTTATCTAAAGAACTGGGGATGATGATCTCACCGGAAGTTTTCCCTTGATTGGTGCTGGTGTTAACCTCAATGCGGCCAATCTTGCCGCTTCGTTGCAATTCTCTTAATTCCAAATCATTTCCCAGCAATCCTTCTGTCTGTCCAAATATTGCTCCGATAACGTCCGGACGATCTACCACTCCTTCAATCTGAATAGTTGAATGTACTATATACTTAGCTGCAACTTGGCTAATTTTGGCCATTGTTTCCTCCAAAAAGAGTAATATACTAATTTCCGATGGCGATTACGTGATAATAAACCCAGCGAGCATATACTCTTTCAATTTAGTTATGTTTGTTAAGAAAAAAAAGTTGAACAAGCACTAAACAAAGCAATAAACAGCTTCTACCCGTGATTATTGTGATTAATGAAATGTGATTATTCAGCGATTCTTTTTCTTAATGATTATGAAGCCCGGCTACTAACCCCCAGGGTCATAGTTTGGATTTTCCGTAAACTCACAAAGGTACTCTCGTGACGGGCTTTATTCATGCAGAATAATTTATTTATAAACCTATCGGTAGATAGTTCTGTTTTTACAAATTTGTAATGAAAAAAGAAAACCCCAGCAAACCTAAGTTCACTGGGGATCTGCTCAAAAACCGAAGTTTCTGAGCAAAAGAGGTGGTTTAAAGGTGTTTGCTACTTAGATGTAGTAATTGGTATATAAATGTTGCGGTCGTGACTCCTTTAAAGAGACTATAACTAAGTTTAACAAGCTTTAAAACCTTAATTAAAACTTAGCCGTTGATGGTTGATAGGTTAGAACTTCTGGCACTGGCTAAAGATTTATATGGGCAAGCTTTAGATGGATGCGCTGTATACAAACTGGTTGTTGAAAATCTAGCGCAGCCCAACTCTCGGTTATTAAAGCATTTAGAACAAGAATTAAGAGATATCGGCCTAAGTTATGCTAAAACTAGCTTACTAAGAAATCAGTGGGAGGACTTAAGTAAGCCGGGAATTATTAAAGCAATTGAAGATTATGAGGCTTTCATTAGTCAGAAGCTAGAGCATCTTAAAAAAAATTATTTCTAAGAATATCTATAAACTGGGCCATCTTTTTAAGCAGTAATGGTAACTCTTACCTATCAGGAACGATTTAAGACTTTCAAAGGAGTGTTTGACGAACACACCGAGAGAAATATCTTTGAGCTGCAAAGCCGAGGCTTCTTTGATGAAATAGTTTCTCCCTTAAAGATCGGCAAGGAAAGCAATGTCTTTATAGCTTTAAAAGGGAAACTTAAATTAATTGTCAAGATTTATCGAGTGCAAAACTGTGATTTTAAGAGAATGTATAATTACATCCGAAAAGATCCACGCTACAGTTTTCTAAAACATCGCCGCCGGCAGATAATTTATGCCTGGACGCAGCGAGAGTTTCGGAACCTAAAATATGCCGAAAAGGCCGGTATCTATGCACCGAAGCCGCTGACTTTTAAAGAGAATATTCTTATCGAAGAAATGATCGGGGATCAAGAGCCTGCCCCAGTCTTGAAAGACAATCATCCCCAACATCCCCAGAAGTTTTTCGATAGCCTCCTTTCACAATTAAAAAAATTATATCGGGAAGGATTAATTCATGGAGATTTAAGCTCTTTTAATATCTTAAACCATGAAGATAAGCCCTATTTGATTGATTTTTCCCAGGCTACCTTGGTGCAGACGCCCAATTCAGAAGAATTATTGCAGCGGGACGTGAAGAATATAACTAATTTTTTCGCCAAGCTGGGGGTTAATGAAGATCCAGCTGCAGTGATAAAGAAAATAACTGCTTGATTAAAAAGAGGAGATAAGTTTTTAAAAAATCGTTGTTAAAACTGACCATATGGATGAATTTTCGTATGAGCTTAAAGTTCCGTTGGAAAGAACAGCTGTGCTTATCGGCACGAATGGAGACACTAAAAAAGAGATAGAATCAGCTACTAAAAGCAAGCTGGATATATCTAAAGAAGGGGACGTTATAATTGTTGGAGGAGATGCCTTGTTATTATATACTGCTCGGGAAATTGTTCGAGCTGTTGCCCGCGGCTTCAACCCAAAAATTGCCTTGCAATTGTTGAAAACTGATTATGCCCTGGAAATCATTGACCTGAAGGATGTGGCTGGAAAAAACAGAAATACCTTAGAACGGTTGAAGGGCCGGGTTATCGGCAAGGGCGGGAAAGCCCGGGAAGAACTAGAGCGATTGACTGAAACGCACCTTTCGGTTTATGGCAAGACCATCGGGATAATTGGTGAAATCCAGCAAGCCTCGCTGGCCCGTGAAGCAGTTGCGATGTTATTAAGCGGTTCGATGCATAAGACCGTGTATTCCTTCCTGGAGAAAAAAAAGAAAGAGATCTTGTTTGGATAGAAAAAAATTAAAGCAGTTATTTTTGATCTTAATAGCGTATTTATTGGAAGCGAACTGCTTAGTGGCCTTTTTGAAAGAGAACATGATCTTCCTTAGAAGGAAGTTATAGGTGCTCTCAAAGAAGTTATGCCTAAAGTTCGCCAATACCTTTAAATACAACAAGTACAACATGTTTTATATGGGAACACAAATAACAGTACGGGATGTTGATCAAGGTGTATTTCGCGAATTTAAAGCTGAAGCGATAAAGCACGGCCTGACTATTGGTTCGGCTCTCACTATAGCTATGGAAAAATTCAGGGCAGAACTAGGTAAAAAAAAGCAGAAATTTACCTCTTTGAAACCAGTTTCTTGGGGAAAAGGAACTGAACAAGTTAGCCTGCAGGTTGATCAAATTTTATATGGTGAATGATTTGATTTTTATTGATGCAAACATCTTCTTGGCATATGATAACATTAATGATGCAAATCATAAAAAGGGATTAAAAATCTTGGAAGAAGTGGAAGCTGGGAGATATGGAGATTATTTTACTTCAGATTACATTTTTAATGAGATAGTAGGCGTAACCTTTAGGAAGAAGGGAAAAGAAAGAGCAGTTTTACTTGGAGAACAAGTTCTCAAGAGCGTTCTTGTGATAAATGTTGACGACTATCTTGTAAGAGAAGCATGGAACATTTTTTCTACGACTAAATTAAATCTAAATTTAGTAGATTGCACCAATTTAGTGATGATGAAAATTACTGGTGCTGATTTTATTGCTACGCTGGATAAGGAGTTTACTCGGATAAATGGTCTTGAAGTAATTTCCTAAGGAAAAATAAGGAAATCCTGTCTGGATAGAAAAATCTGTTTTTATTAATCAACTAAAAAAGTCAGTTTTAGTTATTTAGATAGCTATATATATCTTAGGAAAATAGTTTAATTAATGGACAGAGGCTTAAAGCAAACACACTATGTAGTCTTATTTTTGTTGATGGCGCTTATTGCTGGAATGGTGCTGATAGAAAACGAGCGGTTTATTGGCCAAGCCTGGCGTGGCCCGCTAGCCAGCAATAACCGAGAGATTCAACCCCCGAATGCACTAGCTATTTCAGCAATTATCACTGCTAACCCTTGCCCAGCGGGAAGCATTGAAATTACGCAAGAAGATATTGACTTGGCAATTGGCTCCGAAAAAGAATTTGTTATTTCACAATCTGCAACCTATTGCTTAAGTGAAGATCTAATCATCAGCAAAAGATATTGCTCTCAGCAATAAACATAACGAAAATCGCACTAAAGTACGGGGTTTTAGACCCTGCGCAATTTGCTATAAGAAAATTTTTCACAACCGCCACTGCTGCAATTAATTTCTGCTTCATTTCCAAAACTATTATAAATAAAATAGCTCATTTCTAACCAAATGATTAAAACAGCTGAAGAACTGGCCAAGAAGCAGCGAGATATATCTATTGCTGAATTTTTTGAGAAAAACCGCCATCTGCTGGGCTTTGACAACCCCCGTAAAGCGCTTTTAACTGCGGTAAAAGAAGGCGTTGATAATGCTTTAGATGCCTGTGAAGAAGCCAGGATTCTGCCAGAAATTAACATTGAATTGATCCAGTTATCTGAAACAAGGTTTAGGGTAGTCATGGAAGATAATGGCCCGGGAATTATTAAAAAACAGATCCCCAATATTTTTGCCAAATTGTTGTATGGGTCTAAGTTCCATAAGCTTTCCGCCAGCCGCGGGCAGCAAGGAATAGGCATTTCTGCTGCCGGATTGTATGCCCAGCTGACTACTGGAAAACCAGTGACCATCAAATCAAAAACGAGCAAAGAGCAGCCGGCAGTAGTAATGAAATTAAAGATTGATACCTCTGCCAACAAGCCAGAAATTGTTGAAGAAACTACTGAAGATTGGGAAGATAAAGAGCATGGCACTAAGATTGAGATGGACATGGAAGCCAGCTATCAAAAAGGCCGGCAGTCAGTAGACGAGTACTTGAAACAGACAGCTATCGTTAATCCTCATGCTACAATTATTTATACTGATCCTTCCGCTGCACAGATCATCTTTCCTCGGGCTGTGGAAGAGCTGCCGCCAGAGCCTAAAGAGATCAAGCCACACCCTTACGGTGTAGAATTAGGAAGGCTGATACGCCTGCTGGAAGTAACTGAAGCTAAGACCTTGCAGCAGTTTCTAACAACGGAATTTGTAAGGGTTGGGGCAGGCACGGCTAAAGAAATCTGCCAGAATTCTGCCTTATTGCCAAATACCAAGCCGGCAAATATCAGCCGAGAGATGGCTGAAAATTTGCATCGGGGAATTAACAAAACTAAGATCATTGCTCCACCTACCGACTGCATTTCTCCTATCGGCGAGAGCCAGCTGGAGAAAGGCCTGCGGAAAGAGATCAATGCTGAATTTTATGCTGCTACTACCAGGCCACCGGCAGTATATAGAGGCAATCCATTCATTGTAGAAGCGTCTATTGCTTACGGTGGGGAGCAGGAAGCCGATTCAGCCATTAGGATTATGAGGTTTGCCAATCGCGTGCCACTGCAATACCAGCAGGGAGCCTGCGCAATTACTAATGCCATCCAAAATACTTCCTGGAAATTATATGGCCTGCAGCAAAGCAAAGGCTCATTGCCCTCGGGGCCATGCACTATCGTCGTGCACATGACTTCAGTATGGGTGCCCTTTACTTCAGAGTCCAAAGAGGCTTTAGCCCATTACCCGGAAATAATCAAGGAAGTTAAATTAGCTCTTCAGGAAGTCGGCCGAAAATTGGCTTCATATGTGAATAAAAAACGAAGAATCGGGGAAGAAAGCAAAAAAAGAAGCTATATTGAAAAGTATATCCCTCATGTGGCTGAGGCTTTAAAAGAGTTGTTGGGGCTGCCAGAAGCAAGGAAAAAAATTATCGAGGATAATTTGGCAGAAATTTTAGAGCATGTGCGGGGAGAATTGGAAGAAATCGGTGTTGATAACCCCGATTACGATCCTGAATTGGCTGAAATCGGCCAAGAAGATCAAGAGGCTGATTATGAAGATGATGAATCTGAAGTTAGAATGAATAAAAAAGATAAACAGAAACGATTAATTGAAGACGAAAATGACTAAAAGCAAGGTATTGCAGAGCATCCAGGGAATCGCCCAGGGAGTTTATGATAAAATCAGCCAGAAAAAACAGCCGCAGCTGGAAATGCCCATCCGAGCCTTGAGTAATGTGTCCTATGATGATAAAAGTGGCTTTTTTAAATTATTGGACAAGGTAAAAACCAGGACTTTAACTGCCTCGACTATTAGAACCTTCGCCCAAACGCTGAGGATGATGGGCTTGTCCAAGCAGTTAGTAGAAACAGATGATATTGCCACTAAAAGGGAAGCTTACTATGTCAGCAAGAATTGGGGCGAAGCCCGGTTTAGGGAACAGCCGGAATCTGATGCGGTAATGGACGACATTGAAGCTTCTTTAAGCGTTAACCGGGAACAAATTGGTTTTATTGCCGACGAGCATGGCGGCGATGTGGCCGGCTCTTTGGTTGTCAACGACAAGGATGAAACTGGTAAGCCAATAAAGATAGATTGCACTAAATTTGGTTCTGGAGCTTACTCGATCCCTACATCAGTTGAAGAACTAAAATTCGAAACTAAAGCCAAATTTATTTTAGCCATTGAAACCAAAGGGATGTTTGAACGGTTGAATCGGCATGGCTATTGGAAGACCGCCAACTGCATTTTAATTTCCATGGGTGGCGTGCCCTCGCGAGCCTGCAGAAGGTTTATCAGAAAATTAAGTGACGAACACCATTTGCCGGTATTAGTATTCTGTGATTCCGACCCTTATGGTTTCTTTTCCATTTATAGAACCCTGAAGGTCGGATCAGGAAATGCCGCGCATATCAATGAATTCTTTTGTGTGCCTCAAGCCAGATTCTTAGGAGTAACGCCGCAAGACATTATTGATTATAAATTACCTACACATCCTTTAAAGGATGTTGACTATAAAAAGATTAAAGATGTCATAAAGAATGACCCTTTCTGCCACCACAGCAAGGAATGGCAGAAGGCTCTAGAGCAGATGGCTAAGATGAAGGTGCGCGCCGAACAGCAAGCTTTGGCCGCCTGGGGTTTAAACTTTGTAATAGATAGATATCTCCCTGAAAAAATAAACAGCCCTAAGACTTGGTTGCCTTAACTGTATAAATAGAAAATAATTTAAATCCCTTAACTATTTTAAAAAAAATGAGAGTCAAAATCTTAATCGTATTGTTATTGTCCTTATTTTTACTGTCCTGTGGAGAAGATGAATTTACTGGATTGACTATTGGGGGTTCAGAAATGAAAACAGCAGTTTTAGAAACTAATTTAGGAACGATTGAGATAGAATTATTTACCGATAAAATGCCGCTAACCACCAAAAACTTTATCGATTTAGTTAAGAAAGGATTTTATGATGGTACTAAATTTCACCGGGTTATCGGCCCGGCCAAAGCTCCGCCTAACGGATTTATGATTCAGGGCGGCGACCTGTTGTCTAAGGATGATTCTAAAAAATCATTATGGGGCACTGGCGGACCAGGGTATGTCATCAAGGATGAATTTGTGGCCAACTTGTCTAATGTGCGGGGAACCATTGCTATGGCTAACCATGGGCCAAATACTGGCGGCAGCCAATTTTTCATCAACCTGCAGGATAACTCCTATCTGGATTTTGATAAAGAGCCACTTAGCAGCCAGCATCCGGTATTTGGAACGGTAGTTAAGGGCATGGATACCATTGACAAGATTGCCCGAGCTGCCACTGATTCCCAAGATAAGCCCTTGGAAGATGTAATCATTAAGAAAATTATCATTAAGTGATTTTTCTTCCCAAAATCATTTCACTGTAACTGCTTAATCCTGCAGGAACAGTCATTTGTTCAAATTTAAAATTTTTAAACCCGTAATCGCTGATAATTAAGCCCTTCTTATTTAGGGCTTCAACTATTTTTAGCTCATAATTCTCCAGTGCTTCTCTAAAAATAGCAAATTTTCGCTCGAAATAGATATCAAACCGAGGCAATTCCATTGAAAAAAAACTATTTAACCTAAATTCCAACCTAATTAAGATTTTTTTCCAATAAAATGCAATAGTATTGTTATCTTCAGCGAAAGAGATGCCCACGTCGTCTAAGATTGATTTAATCATTCCTAAATTATTTTGAATATCAATAAAAATCAGGGTAGCCTGCTGAAGGTTATCAATGATGCCAAGGAAAAATAAAGGATATAAGATATCTGAGCCGGAGCCGGGATAAAGAAGAATTGGATAATTAGTGTCAAGAGCTATTTTGGGAATGCTATTTAATTGTTTTAAATAATTCAGTTCCTCATCTAATAAGTGATGATAAAGATTACTGCTGATAACTTTATTGTGTAGATCTAGCCCTTGGGCAGAGACTGCTTTTTCGATGAAATTAAGGAAAGGCATGAATATATATTAAACAAGAAAATATTTAAAAGCTATTGCTGTTTGGAGAACATTGATGGATCCGTGGCCTAGCCTGGATATGATTTATAGGGAAAATAAGGCACCAGCCTTCTAACCTAGGAAAGATAGCTGGGAATCGGGGGTTCAAATCCCCCCGGATCCGCTTTATATTTCTTAGTGCAAAAGGTATATAAATGAGCTTCTCTGAAAGGAAAATTATTGCACCCGTGGCTAAGCGGCTAAAGCAATCGCCTGCAGTTCCGCTAAGATGAGCTTAAAAAGCGATGATAAGGAGAGAGCGATCATTCGAGGGTTCGAGTAAGTTTTCGCAAAAACTGAACAAGAAGCGAAGCTTCGACTATCCCTCCGGGTGCTTTTTTAATTCTTAGATTTACGAAACAATTAAAATTAGGCAAGAAAATAAGTAAGACCATGAAAAAAAACTCCTTAGCTTCCATAGAACTTGCAGCCATCATTAACGAACTGCAATTCCTTAAAAAAGGCAAGCTTTCACAGATTTACCATCAAGACCAGGAGCTGTTATTGCAGCTTCACGCTCCAGGCCACGGAAAACAGCTGCTGAAAATAGTTCCTGGCAAATTGCTCTGCTTGACTGCCGACAAGTATCCGCCAGCCAGGCCTTCCGGCTTTTGCCAGCAATTGAGGAAATATTTAGACCAGGCCTTCATTAAGGATATTTACCAGCAGGATGCGGAAAGAATTGTTGTTTTTCAGCTGGAGAAGCCGGAAACATACTACTTGATTATTGAATTATTCTCCAAAGGAAATGTTATATTAGCTGATGCTCAATGGATGGCCATTGGCGTATTGGAACAACAACTCTGGAAAGACCGGAGCGTAAAGGCTAAACACTCCTATACTTTCCCTTCTCCCGGAATTAATTGGAAAATTATTTCCTTACCAGATTTTGAAAAAATACTAAAAAAAAGTGATAAAAAGAATATTGCCACTACCTTGGCAACAGAAATTAATCTGGGCGGGGCGTATGCAGAAGAGATTTGTATTAGGGCTAACGTTGATAAAAACAAAACTGCCCTGGTTTTAGATTCTAAACAGATCAAAATGCTTTATAGTGAATTGAAAGAAGTGCAGCAGCAAATAAAACAGCCCAGAGGATATGTTTATGATGAACAAATAATCCCTTTTCCATTAATTGGGCTAAAGCCTCTTAAAATAACTGAAACTTACAATGAGGCTGTTAACCTGCTGAAACCCTTTCAGCAAACTTCGCCTTTCGACAAAAAAATAGCCAATCTGCAGCGGATAGCGGCTGAACAGCAGGAAGCGATCAATGTTCTGAAAGAAAAGATCGTCATAAATAAAAAGAAAGGGGAATTGTTATATGAGCGCTATGCTTCCCTCCAAAAATTGATTGAAATTGTGGCAGTTTTGAAGAAAACCAAAACTTGGACAGAAATTGCTTCAGAGCTGCGGCAGGAAAAAAGGATTAAAGCAGTCAACCTTAAGACAAAAACGATTGTTATTGACTTATAAGTAAGGCCTAATAGGTAAGTTTAGTTATTTATGCCCTTTAGTATATGTTATGCCATTTAATATATGGAGCCAAACTTAATTTAGATCCTGCCGATGGTAATTCAACAATCATTTATCTTTTTAGACAAAATAGGGCGCAAGTCGGAACTAAATATACGGCAGCAAGGGATTAATAGCTGGGATGATTTTTTAAATGCTGACAAAATTAGCGGAATTTCGCCTCTCAGGAAAGCATACTATGACCGAAGAATAAGGCAGGCTCTGCAAGCCTTGGGCCAGGAAGATTACCTTTATTTTGTTGACAAATTGCCACAGAAAGAGATGTGGAGGCTATATCCAGAAGTCAAAGAAGGCTGCGGGTATTTAGACTTGGAGATTGATGCTAATGGCACGGTTATTCTGCTGGGGATATCTGATTACTACCATACTAACTTTTTTGTTAAGGGATTCAATCTGGAACGCCATCTGATTGAGAAAGAGCTGTCTAAATACCGGGCCATTATAACTTTTAACGGCTCGTCATTTGATTTGCCTAAATTAAGAAGAATGGGAATTAAATTAAAGCTGGTGCATATTGACCTTAAGCCGTTGTGCGTTAACTTGGGGTTAGTCGGCGGGTTAAAGGAAATCGAGAAGACCTTAAACTTAAAGCGGCCGACCAATTTATACGGCAATCCTGTGGACTTATGGCGTTCTTTCCATGCTTCCGGAGATAAGGAATATTTAGACCTGTTAATCGAATATAACCGGGAAGACGTGGAAAATTTGAAATTAGTGATGGAACATGTTTATAAGAAAATGAAGGAGAATCTAGGTAGGAGTACTGATAAAGCAAAAAGAATTAAAAACTAACAGAATTATCTTCTTATTATGCCACAGACAGTAACCCCCTGGGAAGTTAAGGGAACTATCGATTATGATAAATTGATTAAGGAGTTTGGGTTAAAGCCCTTAGAAAATTTGCCAAAACTGTTTACTGGGAACGTTTTGTTTAGGCGAAAGATCATTTTTGCCCATCGCGATTTTGGCCAAATTATCGAGGCCATTGAGCATAAAAAGCCCTGGGTGATGATGACCGGTCTGATGCCCTCCGGCAAATTTCATTTCGGACATAAAATGGTGGCTGATCAGATCATATTTTACCAAAATCTAGGGGCTAAAATTTATTTGACGGTTGCCGATATTGAAGCCTACAATTCGCGAAACCCTAACCTGGCAGAATTAAGGGAAACGGCCGTCAAGGAATATCTGGTTAATTATGTTGCTTTAGGCCTGAATTTGAAAAAATGTGATTTTTATTTTCAATCTAAACGTTCCACGGATGGAAAAAAGGCCAGCGCGTATTATAGTCTAGCCAACATGCTGGCCAGGCATGTAACCTTCAATGAATTCAAGGCCGTATATGGGGAAATATCGCCAGGAAAAATGGCTTCAGCCTTATTGCAGGCTGCAGACATGCTGCACCCGCAATTAGCTGAATTTGAAGGTCGGCCCTTGCCGATTATTGTTCCTACCGGCGCCGATCAAGATCCACATATGAGGCTGGCCCGGGATGCCGCTAAAAGAATTAAAGAATTTAATCTTATACCCCAAAGTTCAACGACGCACAAGTTCATGCCAGGATTAAAGGGAGGAAAGATGTCTTCTTCTGACCCTACATCTTATATTGCCCTGACTGATTCTCCGCAAGAAGCTGCGATGAAGATTAAGAAATATGCTTTTTCTGGTGGCCAGACCACCATTGAAGAGCATCGGAAGAAAGGTGGCAATCCAGAAATTGATGTAGCTTTTCAGATGCTAAAATATGGCTTAGAGCCGGATGACCGTAAACTGGCCAAAATTGAGAAGGATTATCGGTCCGGTAAGTTATTAAGCGGAGAATTAAAGAATATTCTTATCAAGAAAATAACTGCTTTCTTGGCCGAGCATCAATTGCGGATCAAGACTTCCGAAAAGCTGGTTGAGAAGTACGTAAAAGATAATCTTTAAAAACATTACTGCCTTCCTTTTTAGCTATGGTGATAACCTGGCATGAACTATGACTTTATCGTTCTAGGCGGAACTGGAACACAAGGGCGGATTGTTTCCAAGGACCTGTTGCTTCATGGCTATAGCGTCTTATTATGCGGAAGGGACCAAAAAAGAGTTGAAAAGATATTAGCCCAATTTAAAAAAGCGCGATTTCAGTATTTAGACCTTAATGATTTGCCAACAGCCAAACAGATTATTAAGAATGCTAACTCCGATGTTTTGGTAAACTGTGCCGAAGGTGACTGGAATGTCGAAGTGGCCGAGATCTGCGGAAAATTGGGCCTCAATTGTATTGACCTTGGCTCGGAGATCTGGCTTACCAGGAAGCAATTAGCTTTCAATGAGGCTTACAAAAAGAACAGCGCGATTCATATCACTGGCTGCGGCTCTGTGCCGGGTGTGGGAAATGTTATGCTGGCTCATGCTGCGGATAAATTTGACACGCTGCAAAACGTAGAATGCGGCTTTGCCTGGAATTCCAACATTAAGAAATTTGTGGTGCCTTATTCGATCCTTAGCATTATTGAGGAGTTTACTTTTCCTGCGATGAATGTTAAAAATGGCAAGCTGATCAGGGAAGTTGCTTTAGAAAACATTAAGGAATGGAATGATGAATTCGTGGGAGAGCAACAAGCCTTGTATGTCCAACATGCCGAGCCTTACACCTTCCACCGCTATTTTAAACATAAAGGCTTGAAAAATGTCCGCTTTTATGCTGAATTCCCTCCTCATTCCTTTAACACAATCAAGCTGCTGATGGATTTGGGCCTGGGAAGCAAAGAGCCAGTTAAAGTTAATGGAGCTCTGGTGCGGCCAGTTGACGTTTTGACGGAAGTATTAAAGGATTTAAAGCCGCCGCAGGGGTATAAGGAAATGGAAAACTTGTGGGTAAGCGTTACCGGAAAGAAGGGCGGCAAAAACAAAACCATCAAGATGCAATGCCTAGTTAAAACCTTAACCGGCTGGGAAGACGCTGGCAGCAATGTAGATACAGGAATGCCCGCCAGCATCATGGCCCAAATGATTAAAAATAAAATAATTACTAAAACTGGCTGCTTTGCCCCGGAAGCCATCGTGCCGCCGGCTCCGTTCTTTGCCGAGTTAAGGAAGCGGCAAATGACGGTTTATGAAAATGGGAAACTAATCAATTGACAATTCTTATTGGAGCAATGCTTTACTTATGTCACTGACTATGAAATAGTGAGCTGTAAAGTTAGCGACACCTACTAACAGGAATTTCTCGTTAAATTCCGGTTAAGTGAGGTCGAGCGAAGCGAGAAGTGCAACGTTCCGACGAGCCGAAGGAGAGAAGTTAATGTGAGGGAGCTCCAGTACGTCAGTTGGGGTCTTGGCTTTCTAATTTTATTGATTTAGAGCAGCTAAGTTTTGAGCAGATAAGATTGCTTGCTCAATACACACCTCTCTTAATTGTTGATTCTCAATTAAAGTACAAATCTCTTTATCACCGGTGATTCTTGCAGTAAGGTCTACACAGGAGTTGAACCCTTCGGTAGAAGCACTGTGGTTACAATAATCAACATTAGGATCTCTATTAATAATAGCAGTGATACAACTATCTCTTACATAATATTGACTATCTTCACTTCCTTCATCTTTTGGGATAGAGTCACAATCTTCAATAGTTCCGATGGAACCAATACAATCTGCTCTAACATAATCAACAGGGATAAGAGCACATAATTTCGGATCATTTTTAAAGTGTGCCAGTCCATTATAGCAAGCTGCACGCTTGTTACTAAATCCTAGCATCAGAGAGCCTTCAGGAATTGCTGCACATTTGTCTGGATCTGCCCCGTAACGAGATACGATATTATTAATACACCAAGCAGATTCATGGTCGTCAGAATCTTGATTACATAGGCTTATATCCTTCGTCCGCAACGCTAACGAAAGAAAGCATTCATCTCTTACCAAGCTATAATGATCGCCAGTAGCTATTTTTTTATTCTTAGAAATGCTACTACAACTTTCTGGAGAAGCCGTAGATCCAATGATACACACCCATTTCTGTCGTTCATCAGATATAGAACTGCACACGTTGGTGTTTTTACTATGATAAGCAGAAGCAGTCAGGCATTGATCCCTATAAAATTGACTAAAAATAATTTTTTCACATTGAGCAGGATCAATATCAACAGTTTCTTTTGCAGGAACACCATATGAAAATTTTGCTTCAGGAGGAGCGGGTTCACAATTCTCATTAAAAGTGCCACATATATTTTTTGAACTTTTTACAATAATTTCACAAACTTCCTTTTCATCAGCTTTCGTACAAATGCCCAAATCTCCTTTCCAAATAGCCAATCCAAAGTTACAGAGACCAGGGTTGATAGCAGTATCGCAATAATCAGAAGAAGCAGTTTTCCAGAGTTTAGCATTATAAAAACATCCAACCATGGCGTCTCGATTTACTTTAATCTTAGCACAATCTTCTGCTTTTCCAGTATTATAACACTCATCCATAGAAGACTGAAGGGTTACTTTAGAACATAATTCAGAGTTACTGGTGGAACCGGCTAAATTAATATAACAAGAATCTGCGTCTTCTTGATCAGTAATTTTAACACAATCACTTTCAGACGAAGGTATAGGGGTGTATATAAATAATCTTAAGAGAATGAGAACTAGCACAATTATTCCGGCTATCGTAATAATATCTTTATATGAAGATACTTTTTTTGACTTCTTTGCGGTAGCTTGTTTATTTAAGAGAGCAGTAGTTGTTTTGAACAGCAGGTATCCTTGTGTGCTTATTAAAGCAATTGAAAAGAAGGTAAATAGAAAACCAAGATTATGGTAAAAGACTGAAAGACCTTGTTGAAATAAAGACATCACATAGTACACTAAATTTAATACAAAGAGGTAGCCTGCATAAAATTTTCCTTTTTGCTGGAGATAAAGAGCGATGAAAGGAATAACTACTGCAAGAAGCGGGAAGAGTTGTATTTGTAATTGTTGCCACCATAAGCATTCTACAAGACCACAAGCAGCGATGATAAACGGAATATCGATAATAAAATAAACTGCTGGAATTACATGAAGAGCATATAAGAATACTAATGTTTGTTTAGAGTATATTTGTTTCATTTTCTACTCATAAAGAGAATTCTTTCCCCATGTATATTCGGTATCTCCTACTTTTTTATCTAATACTTCTCGTATCTTCATAATTTAATACAAGAACATGAAGTATATAAATTGGTCTGTATCTGAAAGAAAATTCACCGATTCAGGTGACTTTAACTTAACAGCTCATGAAATAGGCATCTTTAAATACGCTTTTTACTTTCCAATATTAGTAGGTGATAATTTATGGCTAGAGAACGTTCAAGTAATCGAACTTCTTATTTAATGATTTTAGTAGTAGTTCTGGCCGTAGCAGTAATCTCTTTAGTTATGAAAAACCAAAGCGATTTGCAGGGAGCCTTAGTCATCTCGCCCGAGGAAGAGAGAGTTCTAGGCTGCCAGGATTCAGAGCCAGGCAATGACCCCTATCTGAAAGGTCACGTACAAGTCGGAAACATCAGGTATTATGATTCTTGTTTTCAGAAGACAGTCAAGCAGTATGCTTGTGGAAAAGATTTGCGGGCCACTTTAGTCCGAGATTTTAGATGCGCATCAGGCTGTAATGATGGCGCCTGCGAAAGGAGACACTAAACCGAGTCCGTGATTTTTGCCTGCGAGTTTTTCGATTTGCTTTTAAACAAGCCCGTTGGTGTTTCCGATGGAAGTAATGGCCGGCTTTTTGAAGGAAAAAGTGCAAAAATTTGGCGGTTTTGCAGTGCTTTCGCTGTTTCTTTTTCAAGGCTGCAAGAATTGTGTGTTTATGGTGGGAAGGCGAGGAAGAGCAGTCCCACGAGGCTGAGCACTTCGGTCAATTTTGTCGTTGAGAAAAGCTTTTGGCCGTTCCATTCTGCTTGAGCGGCAGTCAGTTCTCTTGTGACTGCTGCTTTGCTGCGGAAGTCTTTCTTGTCCGTCTTGGCGAGTGTTGTTGCGAAATAATGCTCGACGCCGTTGTTTGTTGGTTCAACGCGAGTGTCGCGTTGGAACAAGGTGAACTTGTTCCAGTTTTCTTTGATGTATTCTATTCGTTTTTGTAGTTTTTTGGGGTAAAGTGTGTTTTGTTGAAGGATTGTTGCGAATGTTTTTTCGGATTCTTCTAGTGTTCTTCTTGGAACTTTTTTGTGTTCGCGTCTTCTTTGTTTTTTGAGTTCTTTGACGAATTTTGAGAACTCTTTTCGAAGCATTTGTTCGATTTCTTTGTTGCTTTTAGCGTCTTCTGTCTTGAGCGTTTCAAAGCGTTTGAGAAGTTCTTCGAGCTTCGCAAGCTCGAGTGAATGGTCGAAAAACGTGTTGAATAACGTGTACACGTTATACAATTGACACAGTGGTGGGTTTTTGCCGAACTCGTCTTGTAGTTCTTTCCAGATGAGTTTGTAGAGGTGAAATATGCACCATTGGATTTTTGCATTTTGGAACAACTCGTGGATGAGTTCGGGGTATTGTCGCTTCATATCGACAATAAACACGTCAACCGGCAATCCTTCTAATGCTATCTGCATCACTTTTTTTATGGTTTCTTTTTTCGCATCAGAAGTTTGCACGTCAACAATAACTTTACCCGTTACGCAATCTTTAATCACCAAACGGCACGTTTCCTCCCCATTGACTTTCAAATACTGCTCGTCGTAATAGTACACCCCTGACGCGCTTGAAAACTTTTCTTGCTTAATTTGTTCAAGAGCTTTTACATAAAGTTCATACACGTATTGAGACGAGTAGCACGTGCCGACAGTCTCCTCAACGAGTTTTGTTGACTTGTCAAAAGAGAGCCCTGCTCGGGCACACCCGAGCAGTAAAGACTTCACAAAACCTTTCTGCTTCTGGATCACGTTATCAATTAATGCGCGATCAGTGCTCCAGTAAGCGTCACACTTTTTGCACCAGAACTGAGCAATCCGTATCGTTAAACCACACTCTCGAATTAAACCATCTTCCACCAAATGGTACCCATTATCAACATAACAAGTTCGCTTGCACTTCGGGCAAGCAACATGGATTGTCTTGATTTTACCATCAATAGATACAACATATTGCTTGGTTTCACCAAGAAAACCTGATAGACGTGTATTGTACTCAACGGAAATATTGTTAACTTCCAAGCTTTTCATCGACATCACCTCTTTTCTCAAAAACTGAGGTGTGATTATCGTCGGTAGATTATAAAACTATCGACGATAACCACTTTACAATTCTCTGACAAAAGTTCCACGAGAAACAAAGGCACCCAAAAAGCAGACACAACACCCAAAATCACGGACTAATCAGAATGTCTC
>DATDXK010000104.1:0-9767 GCA_035289345.1 Candidatus Nanoarchaeia archaeon | reverse complement strand
AACCATTTCGTGATAACTTTTATAAGTTTAAGTGCTTTATTGCAGCTTAGAATGTACCAAAAAAGAGGCCGTTTAGTTAGTTTTAGTTCTAGGACCGCGCAGGTTACCTTATTCATCATTGTCGGCCTAATTATCTTGTTTGTTTTTTTGGGACTGCTGGGATTGTCAGCTTCGGTGCAGCAGCGGCTGCTGCTGGATGCTAAAGAAAAAGTTTATTCTGACATCTTCAGCAAGGAAGCCTTGCGAATTTATGTTGACCGCTGCTTAAAGGAAGGAATGGACCGTGGCTTGACTTTGCTGGGCCGGCAGGGGCGGATCTGGAAAGACCAGTTTGGCGGGCGGGAACTGTTTGTGGAAGGGATAACTGGCTTAACTATCGGTGCCAATCGCGTGTTTTATGGCCTGGTGGATGATTCTTTGAGTAAATATCCTAGCTATCAGAATGCTTACCCCTGCGCTACTGACCTTAACCATCCAGAATTCTGCCGCTATAATTATCCTGATACCGGTCTGGGCTTTGGGGCCATTAAGCTAGATCGGAGATTCATTCAGGCGGATTTGGAGCGGTTCCTGGCCGCGCATACTGTCGCTTGCGTGGAAGAGCTGGTAAAAAGCGAAATTAATCAGGTGGCCGCGCTGGAAACTTCCCCGGATGTCAGTTTTAAAGTAACTCTTAACACTGGCGTGATAACAGTGAAAGTAAATTACCCCTTGAAATTAACTGCTGGAAAAGAAGAATTTTTTCATTTGTCACAGTTTGATTTCACTTATCCTTCCGATTTTGACCAATTGTTGACCACGGCAGTGTTATTTCCATTAAGAAACGACCAGAAATATCTGGACTTCAATTACACTGAAAAAACTTTATTGCAGGATTCGTTCAAGTATAAAAGTGAAGAGGTTATTCCCAATTATTGCGATGCGCAAGGCGTGTGCCAGCAGAGCACCCGTTCTTCTTTGCATGAAATTTTAGGCTTAAGGATGAAAAATATTACCTTGCCTAACGGTGATGACCTGTACCAATTCACCCTTTCTAAAGATAAAATTATTTTTGGCAGCGGCGGCGAGTATACTTACCAGTTTGTACGGCAGAACCGGCCGCCGGCTCTGGATTACGTCCATCGCTTGGAGTGCCTGGCTTCCAAATACGATTATCTGGTCTTGCAGGGAGATTCAGAATTGGGGGCGATTAGCATCAACCTTACTGCTCTTGATCCTGATGAGGATGCGCCAACCTTCTCTTTTGAAAAACCGGCAGGATTTCCCGGCAGCGAACAGGCTAGCGAAACCAGCAATTATTTTGTCAGTTTACAAACAGTTCTTGAAAAAATTGCTCCTAGGCCAGAGCCTTACATCTTTAAGGCTCGCGTTAGTGATTCACATCAGGAAGATTATCAGGAAGTCAGGGTGCTGGTGGATCAGCCTTTAGTAACTAAGATAAAAATAAAATCACCCTACCCTGATTTAGAAGTTTCAGAAATTGATGGCAAATATCCTTTATCAAGGGAAGATCCTTACTTTTTAGACTTAACTTACCAAACTTCTGCTCAAAATTTAAGAAGCAGGGAAGTTACCCTGGAATATATCAATGATAAAAAAAATAATTTTTTCGACCATCGTTTTGTGGCTGGGCAAATTAATCATTGCTTCAGCTTTCCGGCAGAAAGAACTTCCACGCCAGGAACGTTGGCAGTTGGAGGATGTGCAGATTTAAGCTTTTACAATGATCCACGGTATATCAACCAGTTTGATTTTCCTGACCAGCTGCAAAATCCGGCAGGCAGGTATCTTAGTGAAGAAGGGACTTACTCTTTGAAGGCCACGGCAACCTACTGTGGAGTAGACCAGGCTTTTTCATCTAATAATGCTAAAATAGATGTTAAAGAGTGCATCCCTTATAGAAATCCAGGACATCCCTATGCTTATCCTAATGAGGAAAAAGTTTTTGGATTAAATTTAGATGGATCAACAAATTTTGCTGACCCTAAGGGTGATGAGCCGATTAATCCATTTTTAGCTGATCATAATTGTTGCCTGGGCGATCTTGCAGACCCCGGCACGTGGGAATTAGCTCCACCTGGAACAGCTTGTTATGAGGAACCAGGGCCAGGATGTTCCGGAAAAATTGAAGGATATACTAAGTTCATAACTGGCTATATCTCCACCACGCAAACGGACACTTGCAATGGATTGAGGGGAAACGTTTGTTTCGGCGATAATAGAGGCGGCGGAAAAATCACAAAGCTGGCCGACAATTTAAATTTTAAATGTGGTGATCCAGAAATTCCTTCCTGTAATAAAGTCGATTCGGCTTGTAAAGATGCTAACGCTTGGGGATATGTAACTAAAGATGAAACTAAGGGCTGGTGTCATGGAAGGATGGGTTGTGAACTTTTTTCCACCGAAGCAGTGGTTATTAATAAGCAAAGAGCGATAAGATTTCAGGCTGGTCAAAACTATCAGCTGTTTAGTTTGGTTGAAGATGTTATACCTGGAGATGATAATGATTTTTTTGCCCATTCAGGGTGCCGTAATGAAGATATTGATAACCAAGAAATGGTTTGCGATAGCAATTTTGATGGACTATTTAGTGGCAAATGCATTAATGACAGGGGAAGGGTTGTATGTTCAGAACAAAACTAATTACATTAACTATCTTAATTGTTTCAATGCTTCTTCCTTCAGTTGCCGCAGAATGTTTCCTCTTCCAGGATAATAATTTTTATTGCACTGATTTGCCCCAACAGCAGGCGCAGGAAGAATGTTCCATTTATCCGGACTGTGACCAGCTGATCCATCTTTCTTCATCCCCTTGCCGGAGCATTCCAAGCTGCCAGGTAGATGATATCATTTCCTTGCCAGTTATCGTCAAGCAAAATTCAGCTCAGGAATTGCCGGTAATAAAAAATCCTGCCAGCCAGCAGAAACCAGCAGAGCCGCAGTTTACCATTTTATGGCTGTGGCTGTCAGCGGTTGTCTTTATAGTAGCAGTGTATTATGCTTTTTCCCGGAACCTTATTCCAGGGCTGAAACGTAAGAAAAAAAGCAGAACTATCGAAGAAGAGCTGGAATTGCCGAGTGCGTTCTGGCCGCCGGCAATCAATCCCCGCATTGAGAAAAAGATTCAGTCTTTGCACAGTATGCACCAAAACAAAGTTCGTGAGCATCAAATTAAAAGTTTCCTGGCTGAAGCCGGATTGGCTGTAGAAAGCCAGCAGAAAGATATTTTCCGCCAATTGCAGTCCGTCAGCCGGGCTACTAACAAGCTGAAGCAGAAAGCTTATCGCCGCTGGTCGAAAGTAGAAAAAAAAGCCTTTGATAATTTGGAACAGGTCATTGCCAGTTCTAAATTCAAAACGTCTGGCGCCTCGGTTAATTTAGATGCAGAAAAAATAAGGAAAGACCTGCGCCAGGCCATCACAGAATTAAGAAATATGGCCAGCGGAAAATAAATCTGGTTTAATATTGCTTAAAAGTGCTTGCTTAAGCCGCTTTTTTATTCTCGGAAGCTTTATAAACTATAAATCATTAATCTAAACGAGATAGATGATGGGTAAAAAAAGGGGTTTGTTCTTGTTAGTTCTAGTTTTAATTTCATTAGCCCTAGCTGCCAATTTAGCATTGGCAGTTCCAGGCTGCTACACTTATCTTGGCGATGATGAAACGCTATACTGCCAGCCAGGCGTGGATTCAGCAGATGCGCAAGACGACTGTGCTGCTTTTTCAGATTGTAACTTTAATCAGGAGTTTATTTCTGGCAGCAGCTGTTCAGAATTTGCCCAGTGCCGGCAGGTTGCCTGTAATATAGACTGCCAGACCCATGCGCTGGGATGGTGCCAGCAGCTAGGGCTAAATGTTCAATACCTGGCGGGTGAAGAAGTTATCGATTTCAATTCGCAATGCACTCCAGGCTGCTGCCGAGTAACCCGTGGCAGTTTTGAAAGCTGCAATTATGGGGTTAACGAGTACCAATGCAATTTGCGGGCTTTCCGGGCAGGCGTAAGCCTCAGCCAAAGAATTTTTGACAATACTCCCGGCATGAACCAGCGGCTTTGCCAGAACAATATTTGCCAAGCTCAACTTAATTTAGTGCGCCTTTACGGCACAGTTGCTGATCAAGATGGCAATATTCCTGAAGCCGTGGTAACTTTGCAGATTCAAGGCACTGATTTAACGGTTACAGCAGACCAGGCTACCGGAAGTTATTCTTTTGAGCAGCTGGCAGTAGGTTCTAGAACCATTATAGTGACAGCTCCAGGCTATAATGAGCTGACTTTTACAGTGCAACTGGCTTCCAGTATCCCAGAATTGCAGCAAAACGTAGTTATCAGCAAAATTTCCGGAGCTGGCCTAGCCAGCGGCCGAATTGTTACTGCAGAGGGTGTTCCTATTGCTGGGGCGGTGATCTCTTGGGGAGACACAGCCAGGCAGCAGGCAGCATCAAACGATGAGGGTCGATTTACTGCCACGCTGCCAGCAGGGAGTTACACCATTAGGGTAAGCAAGGAAGGCTTTTTGCCATCTGCTCCAATTAATTTCGTGATAACTGCAGGACAAACTACAGCCATAACCGATTTAATTTTAGTGCAGCAGCAATTTCAAGGTATTACTGGTTCCACCAAGGTGGACTTTACCGGTTTTGGTAATTTTGAAGACACTGCTGCGGTCAGGATTTTTATTGATGGAGTTTTCCGTGGTTTTTCCCAATCTCCCGGCGGCAGTTTCAGAATCCCTTTAACTGTTGGTGAACATGTGATTACGGCCAGATTTAAATATGAACAGCTGTATGAGTCTGAACCAATAGTTGTGGACATATTGAGAAATTCTGTTTCAGCAATTGAGCTGCAGCTGGCTGCGCCGTTGGGCGAATGCAGTGATCCAGGGACGGAAAAGAATATCGAGCTGTTCTTGGTTTCCGCTGTTCCAGGGAAAAAGGAAGTGGAGCTTAAATGGGGCCGGCCTTGCCCGGAAGTGCTAGGCTATGAATTAGTTAAGCGCCAAGGAGAAACTAAAATTGGCCTTAAGCAGACTTTTCCGGCTGCTAGGCGGTTATATTTAGATCAAGAAAACCTGCAATGGGGCCAGGCTTACAGTTATGAAATAACTGCGCTCTATGATCGTGGCAGAAAATCACCCCAGCCGGCTGTTTCTTCGATTACTTTAGGAAACAAATTATGTGAAGGAAAATATAGCTCATTAACACAGCGCTGGGCGACTTTTTGCGACCAGGCCAGAAAAAAGCAGGTTCTCACCTGTGATGATTCCAACAATCTTGTTCCTTGGGCCGACTGTTCTGCGCGCGATGTCTTGGGAGAGAGTGATTTTTACTGCGCCCGCGTTAGTAATACGGTGGCTGAATGCAAGGATGCCGGAGCCTGCTTCTCTCCCTCAGCCCAGCCCTTTGGGCTGTACTCTACTTCTACGATCTGTTACGGAACTGCCAGCCCGGAACCGGAAACTATCGTTAATTTTTGCTATTATGACTCCTCCCCTAAAACCATCACTAATGTCTGCCAGAGCTGCAACCGGATTGAAAGCTGTTTTAATTACTTAAGCCAGAGTGCTTGCGAAATAAATAATTGTGCCGATACATCTTGCCGCTGGGTAGACGCTGCTGCATATGACCGCACTGATCTGGTTGATTACAGCCTTCTTAACCTTCCCAGGATTCCTGCTGAAGCTGTTACTCCTGAAACCGGAGCAGGATACTGTGTAGCCGACAATTATGATTCAGATGACCAATGTTCGCTCTGCGGCGCCCAGGCCGGAATTTTTGAAAACTATTTCTGCACCGCTGATGTTTGCACTAGTCTAGGAAGATGTTACTCCAACCATCCTTCACAAGCCGAGCCGTTATCTTCTTGCTCTTCCTGCGGCAAAACCGCAACTGAAGCTAATAACTGTTATTCTTACACTACTGAACTGGAGTGTAATGGCGGTGAACAGATTCAAAACAATCACGGCGAAATTTTCGCTTCAGCTGACAGCTGCGGTTGGGGAAGATGCTCTTGGGATGGCGCTTCCTGCCTTAAAGATGGTGATGCTGATACTCAAGATGACTGTGCGGCTTACATTGGCAGGGAATATCGCCAATGCATTATTGATAACACCCCGCCGGAAACAACGGTCATGGGAGAAAGTGTCATCTCTATCTCTAACCGGAATCAAACTTTGACCTTTGCAGCTGTTGATGAAGATAACACACTAGGCAGCTTGCATTACTGCTTAGTCAGCACTGCTTCCCCTGGCTCGTGTCAACTAGCCGTGCCTGGCCAGCCTTATCCTGGTCGAAACAAGCAGGAAACAATTATGGTTAACATCATTGAATCGACAGACCTTTCCGGCCGGAGCATTGCCGGTGAAACTTATTTAGTGCGCTATTATTCCAAGGACAAGTATTCTAACCAGGAGAGCGTTAAAGAATCGTTTGTCTATGTGGATAATGTTGATCCTGAATTTACCTTCTCAGAAAAAATAATCACCTTGGCTGATCTCAGTTCCTTGGAAGTTAATCTGGAAGGGCTGCGCGAGCCAGCCGCCTGTCTCTTCGAGTTGCAGAAAAAAATTCCGGCTGGGGGGAAAGAACAGAAACAAGTTGGCCGCGAAGTTCGCCAAAAGGTAGTTTCTTTCATCAATTTGGACGGGATAGCCTATCAGTTAAACGTAACCTGTGAAGATGATCGGGGAAATGTTTTTTCTAAGGCAAAATCATACCTCTTTGATCTGCAGGAAAAAATTGATTTAATTTATCCACCGCTAAATGGCGCCGTGGCCCAGACCACGATTATTTTTAAGGCCAGCACTCCGGTGGGAGCTACCTGCGAGCTGATTCATGATAACCAGAAAATTGCTGATTTCGTTACCGATCAGAATGGGAAGGCTCATCAAACAGCGCCCATCCCTGGATTTTTTGAGAAGCCTTACGCGGCTGAATACAAGATTGTCTGCCGCGAATTGCTGGATGCCGCGGAAGTGTTTGAGGAATATTACAATTTTATTGTTGATTTCACTCCGCCGGTAACTGAAATCATCCTGCAGGAAGGTTCGCGTGAGGTCCGTCCTTTGCGCTACGGCTGGAAAGAATTCTTTATCAATAAGGCGGCAGTTTCTTTGGAATGCCAGGCGGAAGAAGGGTTTGCCTGTGCTAAAACCTTTTATTGCTTGGGTGAGGAATGCGATTTTGCTGAACTTAGCAAATTTGCTGAATTTACTGAAGCTATCGTTTTAGAAAAATCTTCTCGAATCTGTTATTATTCAACTGATGCTGCCGGAAACCAGGTTATCCAGGCTGTCTGCGGCTCAGTAATTATTGATGGTTACGGCCTGGCTTTGGAAAAGCCCGCACCTCACACTTACCAACAGCTGACTTGGGGCGTTAGCAGCCAGCCGGTATTTACGCTGCAATTTTCCACCCGCGTGCCTACCACTGAATGCCGTTTTGATTTCAGCTCCGATTTTAATTATGAAAGTTCTCCTAATCATAAAATTTTACGGCCTGATGCCGATGGAAAATATATTGTTAAAAATTTTCCTCAAGACTTATTTAGCACTTATCCCGCTAATGGCGGGGTTAAGAAATTATTCGTGAAATGCGCCAACAGCGATGGAGAAATTGGCCCTGAGAAGCAAATTAATTTGGAATATGACCCTACTTCTCCTCAGATCATCAATGCCGTGGCTGTTCCCAGCAGAATCATTGAAGGCATAACAGTTCAGTTGAAAGTAAATACTGACGACAAAACTCTTTGCCGCTATAGTGACAATTCGCTGGATGGGGGCAGCGCTGAATATTCCGCCATGGAGTTTTCATTTCCTGGAGCGGCCGAGCGGCTTCTTGGTTTAAGCCATGAAGACATCTTTTTCATTAATTTTGTGGGCAGCACTAAAGATTACCGCTTGAACGTCCAATGCGTCAATGGCGCAGGCGACATTTCTGGAGTTAAGGAGATTATTTTTACGGTAGATTATTCTGAACAAGGCCACATTGTTTCGGTTTTTCCAGCTGGGCAGTCTTTTGCCAGTAAGGATGTTGAGCTGAGGGTGGAAACTAACAAGGCAGCCTCCTGCCTGTTTAGGGAAAATGAGACTTATGTTCCTTTCGATTTCAGCTTGGGAACTGCGCATGCCAGCCAATTAGCCAATTTAAAGGAAGGCGAATATTTATTAGATGTCAAATGCATTATCGAAGGTGAAGAGCGGCAGGCCCAGTCATCGTTTACCATTGATCTTACCCCTCCGCTGATTACTGAAGTAAGCGATGGTAATTATACTTGTGGTGCGGCTCAGATCAGCGTCTTTGTTTATACTAATGAATCCAAACCGTTAACCAACCTTAGCTATGAATTGTATGATGCAGGAGATGCGAGAAAAAAAGTTACTGGCAGCTTAGGCTCTGGCAGCTTAAGTTCTAGTAGCTCTAGTAGCTCAAGTACCAACTTCGGTTCTTTTGCCGGGATTAAAATAATGGAAGGATTTTCTGACGGGCTTAATCCTCTGTTGATTAGCACTGTCGAATTGTTGGAAAACCATACTTATATCGTGAAAGCCACAGCTACTGATGCTGCTGGCAATAAGGGCCGACCGGGCGAAAGCAACGGAGTAATGATAGTTTCTCGCAACCATTCGGCTTGCCAGAACGATGGTGCTTCTCCGCTGATCCAGTTAGTGGAAGACGATTCAGCTTGCTTATCCACTTCCGTGGAAATGCACTGCACGGACCGGGTGGGCTGTTCAACATTAAGGTATAGCCAGGATGCTACGGCTGCCGATTGTTCGCCAACTCTTCCTTACAATGGCCGAAAAATTGAATTTTCTAAGACGGGCTGGATTTGTTATTATGTAGATGATGTGCTGGGAAACAATCATACGGCTAGAAAGGAAGTAGTGTTCCTGGATAGCGATGGCGATGGCCTCAAAGACCGCTGTGATGAATGCGAAAAGACCCTGCCGGGAAAAATTGTAAACCAGCAGGGCTGTGCTGAAGGCGACGTTTCTGTTTCCGGCCAGGAACAGGACAGTGACAAGGATGGGCTGCCTGATTCCTGGGAACAGCAGTTCAATGCTCCTAACTGCCTGCTGGATTACACGGCCGCCGATTCAGATGCCAATGGCTTGTTTGATAATCGGGAGGATTATGATGAAGACGGCCGGAACAATTTTGAGGAACGCAGCGATAAGACTGATCCTTGCCAAGTAGATGCTAAAACGCCAGTTAAGCCGCGCGATGATGACATTTCACCAATCAATGAAAGTAATTTTATGGTCTGGATCTTGCTGCTGCTAGGGATTTTGATGATGGGCAGCGGGATCGGATATTTGATTTATTATTATGGTATTTCTTTACCTCGGGGCCCGGCGCCTTCCAGAGGATTGGGCGGCGAATTTAAGGCTGGTCTTAAGTCAATTGTCTCGGGTGGCGCTGTTCGCGCCGTTCCCTCGGCCTGGAAACAAGACTGGTTAAGGAGGAGATTGGAGCGGCAGCAAAAAACCAAGTCTAAACAGCGGAAAGCTTTCTTTGGCGAATTTAATAAAACTCCTTTATCTAAGCTTCAGCAAGCCGTAGCTAAGACGGCGCCAACCGTTTCCGGGTTAAAGAAAGTGGCTGAGGCTTATCTTGATCGCAAGGATAAAATACGCCCTAAGTTAAGCGGGCGGGAGCAGAATGCCTTTGACCGGCTGGAATCATTGGCTTCTAAGAGCAAGGCTAAAGCCACTAACTCGGAGGCGGAAGATATTTTTTCTCGGCTTAAGAAAATTGTTAAAAAAGG
>DATDXK010000103.1:0-9078 GCA_035289345.1 Candidatus Nanoarchaeia archaeon | reverse complement strand
CAAAAAATTTCGCTGGGTGTAAAACCCCGCCCTTTAGGGCGAAATTTTTGCATGCTAAAAATGCGTAGTTGAGAAACCGCCTCTTTTGAAACCTCGTCATTTATGGCGAGGTGAGGCGGTTTCACGCATTTTTATCATTTCCAAACCGGATCAGAATTTCAAATCTTCAAATCTTCAAGAGAAACTATTATAAAAGAACAAACAATAATAACCTCATCCGAATAATTTAAGAACATTAAATCTGTCTAACAACAATCTGTTTAACAACGAGAATAAAATTACTATAACAATTAATTACTATAACAATTATAAGCCAAGATAATCTGGTAATTAACCATGTCCAAGAAAAGCCATCCTAAACCGGCAGAAAAGAAAGCTGAAGAAAATAAGCTTAAAATACCCCCTGAATTAGAGAAGAAGCTTAATTCTATAAAAACAAAGCTTGACAACTTTAAAAAACAAGTCTTAGACAAATTCGGCGATTATATTGTGGGCATCACCTTGCTGCCGCCAGGAAATAAACCGCTGCTGGCAGCTGAATCTTCAGCCTCGGAAACAGCTTCGGAAAAGCCTAAAGAAGAAAAGCCCGACCCTGACAAAATTGATATTCTCATCGTGGTGGATGACACTGACAGCAAGAAGATGTCTAAAGACGAGCTGCACCAGAAGATTTCTGAAATCGTTAAAAAGTTTGCGGCAGAAATCGATCCGCACCTTTCCCCCCAGACCGTGCTGTTGACTGACTTATGGCAGAACTGCTATGATGCCAAATACGACTTGAATAAGCTGGTTTCGTTAGGCGCGCCAATTTATGACCTGGGCATGATGGCAGCCATAAAAATAGCTGAAATTCATAAGACGATGGTGCTGAAGAAGTTTGAGAAGTACATCCTCAGCTATGTGCTGGCCGGCTCTTTGACTCAGGGCAAGGCTACCACCACATCCGATATTGATGTCTGGATCGTTATTGATGATACTGATGTCAAAAAAATGACTCGCGCCGAGTTAAAAGACAAGTTAAGGGCGATTATCATCGGCATGGGCGCGGAAGCCGGGGAATTGACAGGAATTAAAAACAAGCTGAATATTCAGGTCTACATCTTAACTGATTTCTGGGATTCATTGAAAGAAGCCAACCCCATTATTTTCACGCTGTTAAGAGATGGAGTGCCGTTCTATGACCGGGGAATCTTCATGCCCTGGAAGCAGCTGCTGCGCATGGGGCGAATCAAGCCCAGCCGGGAAGCCATTGACTTGTTCATGAGCACCGGTGAGCAGAGCATGAACCGGGTCAAAGCCAGATTAAATGAGATGGGCATGGAAGATACCTATTATGCCATCCTCACTCCCAGCCAGGCGGCCATAATGCTTTATGGGCTGCCGCCGCCCACGCCTAAAGAAACACCCGACGTGTTGGAAGAAATTTTTGTTAAGAAGGAGAAAATTCTGGAGAAGGAATATGTTGACATTCTTAAACATAATGTGCGGGTAAGGAAGGAGATTGAGCACGGCGAGAAAAAACAGCTTTCGGGCACAGAGCTGGATAAGCTGGTCAAGGATGGCGAGCGGTTCTTGAAAAGAATAAGAGAGCTTTTCCAGGAAATTGAAACGCGGCACAACGAGCAAAGCATTCTGCGGCTGTATGATGAAATAGTTACCATCATCAGGGATGTTCTTAAAGTGGAAGGCATCGAGCGGGCTCATGACACGGAAATTATCAAGCTCTTTGAATCTGAGCTGATTTCTACCGGCAAAGTTCCAGCCAGATTTTTGCGTGATTTAAATGAGGTGGTAGCCGCCAAGAACAAGTATGATGAGCATAAATTAACCAAGAATGACATTGAAAAAGCCCGCAAAGGCAGCGGGGAGCTGATTAAATTCTTAATAGAACACCTGCAGCGCAAGCGCGGGCAGGAATTGGAGCGGACCAGAATCAGAGTTAAGCATGGTGAGAAGTACGGTGAAGTAATCTTGCTGGAAAATACGGCTTTCGTCATTCACGATATTGATGCCAAGGACCAGAGGATTGAGAAGGCCAGCATTAACGAAGACGGCAGCCTGGGTCAGTTAACTGAAAGCAATTTGGAAGAGTTTGAAAAGAAGCTGGCAACTATAACGCTGCCAAAGAGAGTATTCATCAAGGAGCCCATTTTTGAAGACCTGAAAAATATTTTTGGCCGGGATGTCGAAGTGCTGGTGCATTATTGAAATCCACTGCCATTATTTTAGTATTTGGATTGGATTCTTAGCTGATTAATGATTAATTTAGGCAATTGATGAACGGTTTAAGCCTAGATTTACGAAGTTAAAGCTTTATGAAAGCTTTATGAAAGCTTTATGAAAGCTTTAGGTAAAGCATCTATTTAAATTAGCGGCGTTTACAGGTTTTATCTATGAAATCTAGTAAAACAAAAAAAACAAAAACTTACGGAGGAAAGAAAATGTTCAATTACATCAAGAAAGGAATAATCGGGCTGCTGCTGTTATTATTTGTCCTGAGCATCGTGCCCTCAGTATTGGCAACAAAATCCAGAGCCGAGGGTCTAGCGCAAAATGAAGTAACCAGTGCATCCAGCGCCATCATCCCGGAAATAAGAGAAAAGTTGCGTGAGCAGAAAGAAGATTTGCAGGAGAAAAGCCAAGAGCGGCAGGAACAAATCCAGGTCCTTCGTGACCGGGTAAAGGATGCAACAGAGAATTCTGCGGATGCCCGCCAGAAATACAGTGAAGCCAAAGAACGTTATGCTGAAGCTAAAGAAAAGTATCAATCACAACGAGAAAAGCTGGAAACCCTGAAAAGTGATGCCGCTGACTGCGGCCAAAATTGTAAAGACAGAAAAATCAGCCTGAAGCGGGGAACGCTGCGGCATTTAACCAAAACCATTGAGCTGCTGGAACGCTCCCTGGAAACTGTGCTGGCCAGGTTAGAACATGCTCCCATCTCTGATGAAGAGAAAGAGAGCGCCAGGGAAACTTTGCTGGCGTTAGAAGTAAAAGTTACCAGCCAAAAAGAAAAGATCTTAGCCACTAAGGAAACTGCCACTAACGAAGAGCTGCGGGAAGCTATCGCTGATTTGCGCTCTACCTGGCGGGAAGTGCATCAGGTTCAGCAGCGGATTATCTCCCTGCTTACTCAAGCTAAACTAAGTTTGTTATTAGAGAAGCACCAGGAATATTTGAATGGCTTGGACCTGCGGATTAATACGTTAAAGGAAAAGGGCATTGATGTAGCAGGGCTGGAAATCATCCGCAACCAGTTTGAGAAGCATATCCTGGCCTTCAGCCTTGATTTTACCAAAGTAAACTTAATCTGGGATGAAGCTAAAAGCGGCCGGGATGTGTTAAATGAGCTGCACAACGGCCAGCAGCAGTTAAAAAATGAGATTGGTGAAACCAAACGGCTGCTGCAGGAATTCCTTAAAATGTTTAAGGAATTAAATTCTCCAGCGGTGAATGCTTCAGCAGTAGAAACCAAATAGTTTTTATTTAGGTTTGTTTTAATACCTATAAATGAATCTGGTGATTGCATCTATTCCGTTTAGGCTTTTTAGTTCTAAGCCTGACCTGTGGAAGCTAAGCCAGAGGCGTTCACAAAGGTGTCTACAACTATGTCTATAAAAAAAATATCGTACCTGATTGCCGGCTTATTGTTGCTTACCTTACTGGTCAGCTGCGCTAGGCTCATTCCTAGTTCAGTTTCAGATAGCCAGCCAGTTCCAGAAAGCCCAGAGGAAATGGAAGTTTCTGAATTGTTAGAAAATCTGCAGGAAATTGAAAGCTTAACTGCCGATTTAAATGTGGATAATAATTTAGAGGAGTTGGCTAATATTAGTTTTGAATAATTTGGCAGAGAAGATAAATTAAGGCCAAAGATCAGGTTAAGCAAAGGATTTAATGCTGCTATTTAGATTAGGGGCACGCCCGCAGTCGAATTGCTATGGCCCCAATAGTTTAACCCTTGCAGCTTCTCGGGCTTGCGGCCCCCTGAACATAGAGTTTGAAGGTTAAGGCTGCTTTCTTCCGAACCTGACCTGATTCCCAGCAAGTCTATCCCACGGGACAAGCCGTCGGCAAAGACAGCAAGGACCACTGAAACCATCGTAACCCTTCCTTGGGCTTCGGCTCCGTGTAAAGTCCATTCACAGTTACAGCGCAGGACTAGCGCGCCAGCCTAGCTCTCCCTCTCCCAGCTTTAGAAGAGCAAATTATTTAAACTTATTGCTGATTTTGGTGAGAGTATTAATCGTTTTAACGATTTATTTTAGGAGCGATAAAGTGGATAAATTACTGGAATAAACTGACAATGAATAAGCTTAATAGACCTCAACTGGTAAAAAAAGCCGTGTTTGCCGGCGGCTGTTTCTGGTGCGTGGAAGCGGCTTTTGAAAAGTTATCTGGCGTCGTAGAGGTTCTCTCAGGCTATACTGGCGGAAAAACAGCTAATCCAACTTATGAGCAAGTATCTACCGGGACAACCGGCCATTATGAAGCAATTCAGGTAAGTTATGTTCCACAGCAAGTAACGTATCAACAATTGTTAGATCGATTTTGGAAGAATGTCGATCCGTTTGACAATTATGGGCAGTTCGTGGACCAAGGCTCCCAATATAAGACGGCCATATTTTATGGAGATGAGCCTGAGCGGCAGCTGGCCGAACAATCAAAGCAGCAGCTGCAGAAAAAGTTTCCTAAAGCCATTGCCACCAAAATACTGCCGTTAAAAGCATTCTATCCGGCAGAAGAGCACCATCAGGATTATTATAAGAACAGGCCGGCGCAGTATCGAGCTTATGAACAAGGTTCAGGGCGCAAACAAAAATTAAAACAGATTTTGGGCTGACAAATTTTTTTTTGTATGATAAAAATGCGTGAAACCGTCTCACCTCGCCATAAATGACGAGGTTTCAAAAGAGGCGGTTTCTCAACTACGCATTTTTAGCATGCAAAAATTTCGTCCTAAAGGGCGGGGTTTTACACCCAGCGAAATTTTTTGCATAAAAATGCCAGCAAAATGCCGGCAGGAGCAATTCTACAGAAAACCAACACCTAATTTTTTAAATCAAGGTCGATTAGCCAGGCCTGATGACCTTGGGCCAGCTATTTACCTTGGAACAGCAAAGCCTGCGTAGAAGAATTCCCATCATTGGTCGGGAGAAAGGAGCATGGCTGCTGCAGAAGGTCAAAGAGCTGCAGCCTAAAATAATTCTGGAATTGGGAACGGCTAACGGCTACAGCGGTTGCATCTTGGGCAGCCAGGGCGCTAAATTATTAACCATTGAAATCAACCACGCCATGGCTGAAGAAGCCGCGATTAATTTTTCCCGATACGGGATTAATGCCAAAATTGTGCTCGGCGAGGGAACAACCATAATCAAGGAGTTGGTGGCAGAAAAACAGTTATTTGATTTAATCTTCATTGATTTTGCCAAGAAGGAGTATCTTCCAGTGCTGGAAGGGTGCCTCTTGCTGGTTAAAACAGGAGGAGTGATCATTGCCGACAACATCAGCATGGCTAAGTGCCAGAATTTTAAAGCAGCCGTGCTGCATCATCACAAGTTAAGGACGGAAATAATCAATATTGGGGATGGCTTATCTTATAGCATTAAGTTGGGGGATGGCTTCATCCAAAAGTAAACACTAAAGCTACTCGCTCAGCGCTTCTAAAACTGAATAAAACTGAACTGCGGACCCTTTCCGCAGGAACATCATAAAAATTTGGGAAAGTGTCCTGCCTCGCCATAAATGGCAAGGTTTGACTGGACACTTTCTAAACCCCGAATTTTCAGGATGCCAAACATTCCTTCTTAAAGGACGGGATTTTAAACCACTGCAAAAATTCCTGGCGAATTTTTTGTGCAAAAAAACAAACAACGATCTGTTTTTAGTTCTGAAATGAGATAATTTTCTTATTTCATGAACCATCCTTTCCCACCGGCAATTTTGATTGTACATTACCGCTCGTCTTAAGGCAGTGACTATTTGTTGGATGAAGCCTTCAAATCCCAAAAATTTATATTCTTTCTCTTAATCAACCGGCTATTATGGCCCTGGAAATTATACCAATTAACCCCAGTAAACCAATTAACGTCAGAGAATTAGCACTAATCTTCGGTTCTAAATCCAAGGCCCAGGAGATCATTTATCTTCTTAGAGAAGCTAAGAAAGTGGTTCGTCAGGGGTTTTATGGGCCAGAGCTTTCGGCCGTGGAAACTTTCTGCCAGAAAAATAACCTGTTTTTAGCCAAGTCTAAATTTAAAATTCTACTGGCTGATGAGACTTCTTTCTCAGACAAGGGGATAAAAATTTCCAGCGATGACCCCCGCTCAGGAATGTATTTTGTCTATATCTCCAAAAACGAACGTGAGGGCTGGCTGGCCAGTTATTATGAATTAATCAATGATACAGATGAATTAGGCCGATTATTGGGCTATCCCAATTGCTGCATTGACTTTTTTGTCAAGAGGTTTACGCCCGACAATCCTAATTTGCAGCTTAAGCCGACCAACATGTTCACTAACTTAACCAAAAGAAGCCAAGATGCCGTATTAATCTCCCATTTTCCCTGCTCGTCAGAGTGCCTGCAAAGCATCAACTTAGGCCAAAAATTCTTATGGATCATCGCTCGAGAGGATCAGCAGCGGTCGGAAGAACTTATTTCCTTACTTAGCATTCCTCCGTCGGAATAATTTGGGATTCCCGTCTACAAAGCGGTGGATCATCCGGTCAAATAACAACAAGTTGCCTTTTCGGAGATAAAAATAGCCGAGCAGGGCTATCGTCAATGCCCCTAAAGCATCAACAATCAGGTCCCACATCGTATCAACTAATCCGTTCTTCTGCATGTTAAAGCCCAGCAGGCCGTCCATTGTAAATTCAAAAATTTCCCAGAATGCGCCGAAAGCCAGGGCAAAAACAAACCCGAACAAGGCGATAAAGCCCGGCTTCATTTTCAGGTGCGCTTTCTTCTCTTCCGTGAGGATATACATTAACAGCAGCCCGCCAATGCCGATCAGAAATCCAGAACTGCTGTGCAGAACTATGTCCCACCACCAGAACCGGGCATAGTAAGAATGCCACTCGCCCAGGAAAACGGCCAGAAAAACAAAGATGATGGTTATCAAGTCAAATTCTACCGGCAGGAAGACGCGGTAATTTCTCCGGACGATGGCTGGCAGAAAAGTCAGCAATAAGATGCCTAGCAGTAAAGCGGCATTAAGCCATCTGGTCCTGACGAAAGAAAAAATTGCTGAAGCTAAGATAATTCCCTGCAGGGTGTAAGAGATGATCAACTGAATCTTGTCAGCCCGGTCTAGCCTGTTCTCTTCCAATAATAATAAGCCCACGGTTTAACTAAAGTCATCGTTGTTAATAAGATTATAGATTATGCCTGATTAGATTGTGATGGTGAAAATAGATAAAACGGCTCTGTAGAAAGTCTCGCTATGTTCGGTGGCCATCGGGCTCAGCATTAACTTCTTAAGGCTGATAACCGACCATCCCCGTAAGGGACATCCCCCTAGCCGGTGTAATTTTGCACCAGAAGATGCTTCGTAAATTGATGGCCACTGCACTTTCTACAGAGCCAGATAAAACGCAAACTATTAAAAGCAGGATGCGCTAAGCAGGGCTATGAAGCCATCGTATACTTTCCTGGAGCATACCGCTGACGTGCTGTTTCAAGCTTCTGCCCCGACAATCAATGAGCTGTTTGAGCAGTGCGCGTTAGCCGTGGAAGATACCCAAGTGGATATCGCGCTGGTCCAGCCGGCTATAGCCCAGAAAATAACTTTAAAAAACAAGACCTTGGAGCGCCTGCTGTTTGATTTTCTGGAAGAGCTGGTGTTTTACAAGGACTCTGAGTTGTTGGTATTCAGCCAGTTTAAGGTTAAGGTTCAGCAAAAGGGCGGTGAATATAATTTAGTGTGCCAAGCTGAAGGGGATAAATTAAGCCACCAGAAGCATGATCCAAAGGTTGATGTCAAGGCTGTAACGATGCACCTGTTTCAGATAAAAAAAATCACTGGCGGCTGGCAGGCTCAAGTGCTGTTGGACATTTAGGGGCAAGGTGAAACTATTTCTTGCATAATTATGGTTTTTTCATTTCTTTCCTGGGTCTGATACCACGCTGCTTGCAGGCGACATCAAATCATTAACTCTGTTACCAGGAAAGATTAAAAAATACCCCGCAGCTTGCTGCGATTGGGATTTTTTATTTTATTTTTTAGCCCTTGAATGGCCTTGCTAATAATTACGATTGCCAGCATGGCTGCCAAAATGAATAGCCAGTCGGCAGCTTCCAGCTTCACGACACCAAAAAATTTTCCTAAAGGAGTGTAGAGCAGCAGCAGCTGCAGGGCCAGCGAGATGGCTACGGCTGCTAAGAGGTACATGTTGGAAAAAATCGGCAATTTATACCTGGCTCTGATCAGCTCCAGCCGGGTGATTTCAAACACTACCAACGCTGTAAAAACAATTGTCTGCGCCTTAGCCAGCGGCGAGTTCCGGTATAAGATGAATAACAGCAAGGCCATCACCGCCATCAATGTCCCCAAGACAATTACATCCGCGCCAACTTCCTTAGAAATTATATTTTCCCTAGGCGGCCGCGGTGGGCGGGACATGATTTCTTTTTCTGCCGGGTCTGCCGTTAAAGCGATAGCCGGCAAGCCGTCGGTAATCAAATTGATCCATAAGATCTGCAGCACAGTCAGCGGCAGCGGCAGGCCCAGCAAGAGGGCCAGGAAAATCACCAGGATTTCCGCCAAATTGCTGGATAACAAATAATTGACAAATTTTCGGATATTATCAAAGATGGTCCTTCCCTCCTCGATGGCGCTAACAATGGAAGCAAAGTTGTCATCTGTAAGAATGATGTCGGAAGCTTCCTTAGCCACATCTGTGCCAATAAGGCCCATAGAAATACCGATATCGGCTTTTTTCAGGGCTGGCGCATCATTTACCCCATCGCCAGTCATGGCGATAACGTGCCCTTTTTTCTTTAAGGCAGCAATCAAATCCAATTTCTGCGCCGGCTCAATCCGGGAAAAAATATTGGTAGTATCAATAATGCGGTCAATC
>DATDXK010000102.1:0-6083 GCA_035289345.1 Candidatus Nanoarchaeia archaeon | reverse complement strand
CGCTCTTGCCGGCGCTGTAATTTATAAAATGAGTACAGGGGCGTTTTCATACCTATTATTTCTGCCTGGCGCTGAAGATTGCTTTTTTCCTTCTTGAAATAATTTTCTGCGGCAAACATCGGGGAAGAATGCAGCGAGCTTAAGGCCACAAAATCAATCTCATTGTGGCTAAGTTTACTGCAACTTAACAGGAATTTGATGCTTTCTATTGGAAAGCCGGCCTGGTTTTTTTTATTGGTTAGCCGTTCTTCCTGCATAGCCAAACGTATTTGGCCCTCCTCAATTAGGCAGGCAGAGGCATTATGCCCGTCATGTATCCCTAAAACCCTCATTTAAGCACCAATATTTAACACACACCTATAGTCCTGGTGAATTATACAGAAAATCTGGCTGATTCCTTTTTTAAAGTTATGAACTATTGGAACAGTAATGATCAAATCATTTTTCTTAGTAAGGGAAGCGTTTAGCAACAATCAGTCGCCAACAAAAATTAGTGATTTTATTAGTTGTTATGTTTTGATTATTTTGCGTTAATAAATAAACTGTTTTAGGATTTTTAGACAAAGACTTATAAAGTTCTTGCTGGATGCCCAAATACCGGGAAGGCTTGATTCTCCTCTGCTCTTTTAGACTAAACTTTAGAGCAGAGCTTTTATCTCGTTTTAATAATGATGATAAGTTCGTGTCCAGAATAAACGTATAATCCGGCTTAGGAAATAATTTAAACAGCAATTTAAGAACTGAACTATTTCTCGAAGAAGGATATTGGCCGTACAGGTCATAAAAATACCGATCGGCAATAATCACCTCGCCTTTTCGCAGGCGAGGATAAATTTCAATCGCATAACGTAACAAGTATTCCCCATAATTAAATAAATAGAACAAAACTAGATAGACCTGCCCTAACCACTTTTTAATGCCGTTCTTGGACTTATTGGTCTTAAAAAGTTCATTTTGGCCCTTAACATTGGATGCGGAAGTCAATTTTTTGAATAAATCACGATTATTAAACCTTCTGCTGATCATTTTAGCCCAGGGTGAAAAAGGCTTCCAGCCAAAGTAATAATATCTAATCTTATTATGCAGAAACTGGCCTAACGGCTGCAATTCTTTCTCTAATTGGATAGCAGTGGTAGTTTTTCCTGCACCATTTACTCCAATAAAGGCAAATAGGGCTCCTTTTCTTCGCCAAGAATAGCGTGACAGCAAGAATCTTAAGCATTTTTTAAAAAGATAAATCACCTCTTTAAGATTAAGCTTAGTTAAATAAACTGCAATGATCTCGCTGGCTGTTATCTTTTGATCATTCTTTAATTTTTTAAAAATAATGTTTAAGCCGCTATTCCATCGCTTCTGGATAGTTTGTTCTCTAAGATAATTAAAATTAGTAATCATTTTAAGATATTCTGGCATCCATTTCAATTCACGTGGCCCAAGCTTAAAATTTTCAAACAGCACATGCGCGGCATGTATCAATAAGGAATCCTCAAAAGAAGGGACAACTATTCCCGGAGCTAACTGTCGGGCATGGGTAAAAATGTATTTTTTATTTAACGGCTTAACACCATGCCAGGCAATCTCTCGATGGAGATGAATGGCCGTTATAGCCTTATTTGACAATTTAATATACATTTGTTTATATCTTTCTACTTTCTCCGGCAGGTACAATACAAACCTCCGCTGCAGCAATAATTGCCCCGCGGCATGGTAGTCAGCCTGCTTAAGAAACAGGATGTCCAGATTCTTGTTCTCCCCATCGAAAATATGCTCGCATTTAAATAAATTGTAAGTCAGGTGATGATGGTAAAACAAGCCAATTACTTTTATTATTTCTGGAGGTGTTTTTTTATATCTTAGTTTAGGTTTCATGCGATTTCCTGTTAATCAAGATGCGTTAATCAAGATTGATATTCATTTAATTCTAAAATGATTTCCGGCTAAGGCCCAGGTATAATTGCCGGTATTCTTCAAACATCTTGTCCTGGCTGAAATTAGCCTCGATGATCTGCCGAGCTTTTTGCCCCAGCCGCTGGCGCAGTGCCTGATTTTCCAGCAGCCTGACCGCCTTAACAATCTGGCGAGGTGAGTAAGGCTTTATTATCACAGCGCTATCCTGCACAATCTCACGCAGGTAAGAAAAATTAGTGGTAATTATCGCTTTCCCGCAAGCCATGGCTTCGATCAGGACTAAGGGGTTAGCCACCCCGGCTAAATAACTCCGGTAGGGCAGCACGATAATGTCCATGGACCGGTAAGCTTGCGGCATCTCATCATTATAGCCGGAAAGATTAAGCCGCGGATTTATTTTTCTCAAGTTGCGGGCCATTTTTGGAGACAGGTCTGACAGGTGGATATAAGGCTGGCAATATTTTGGAAATGCCCTGGAAGCCCTGGCAAAATCTAAAACACCTTTATAAACGCTGGGATGGCCAAAATAACCTACTTTTAAAATTCCTGCTGTTAAAACCGCAGGATTGGATTTAACCATTAAATTAGGTACTCTTAAATTAGATTTAATATCCAACGGCTCAGGCCTGAACTTTTGCAGGTCAAGACCAATCCTAATCAACTTCGTATTGTTAAATAATCTTCGTTTTACAAAATAAGAAGGAGTAACCACGCAATCCATTTTTTTTAAATTATAGCCGCGCCATCTTAAAGGAATGACGGCAGAATAGCTTAACAGAAAACTGGTTTTTCTTTTCCTTAAATAATATCTCTGGGCCAGATGGTTTCTAAAATGATTTATTGGCTCGGTTTTAGAAAGCGAATAAATAGTGTAAACCACCGGCTTATGATATTTCAGCTTAAGCCGGGCTGCCTGGAAAGAAGCAGCGATGCCGCTGCTATGAATCTGAATCAAGTCAGCTTTAGCCGGGTGATTTACAAATTCAAAACCCTGGCCTTCCAAATATTCCTTAAGAGCCAGCGCAGTTTGGGATCGGCCTTCATACTTTCTTTCTTCAATGTCCGCCAGATAATATATCTTCATTCTAAATAAGCCTCTTTAATGGCGGTATTCTTGATGGTGGTATTCTTGCGATTAGTTTCTTTTTTTTATACACCAGGAAAACGATGATTAGCCAGTAAAAATTCATAACAACCATATAAAACCATAAAATCAGTTTTAACTGGTTAGCGATAATTAAGACGGAAGTGATAAAGAAGTAAACGTCAGCCTGCAAAGCCAGATATTGCGGCTTGATTCCCAGCCTTCTGGCAATTTTAACGATAAAGGTGCCTTCCTGTGTTCGCTGCAGAATCCCTGGATCCATCTTCCCGGTATGTTCCAGAACAATGGAGAGCATGTGGATGGATATAATTGCCAGAAAGCCATAAAGCCAGACTACTGGGCTGGGAGATTGATGATATAGCCCAAAAGTCAGCCCCAGAAATAACATGTTTTCCTTAAAGCGGTCAGAAATCCCATCCAGCCAGCCGCCACGCTCAGTAACCAGGCCTTTTAGCCGGGCTAATTCTCCGTCTACGGCATCAAAAATCTTGGATAAAAAGATAAGAATTCCGGCGATAATTAAATTTAGCCTTTCACCGGTTGATAAAAAATATATTCCTACCAGCGCTAAGACCAAGGAAAAAAAAGTGATCTGGTTTGGGGTTAAACGGCTGTGGGCCAGGAATAAGCTGATTTTGCTGGAAAAGTGTTTTCTGGTAAATACCCCGATAAAGCCATTCTTTTGATATTTGAGGCGATTAAATTCATGGTTGCGCATAGGTTTATTTCAAAAGCCAGCTCTTTAAAAAAGTAGTGGATTAAAAGACTAGTGGGTTAATAAAATCATAATTATTATAAGAGCAGCTTAATCCTTGATAATGATGGGCCTTAAAAGTATTAGGAGCAAGATTCTTACCCAGCCGCTGGTTTAAACAAGATGTTTGGCTATTAGAATCAGAAGATTATATGAGCGCTAAAAATGAAAATGGTCGAGGAAATTGAATTATTTACTGCCGTAAAAGCTTTTATTGTTTATAATGGAAAAGTATTGTTGCTCAAGGAGTCGACAAAATATACAGATGGTGCAAATACTGGAAAATTTGATGTAGTAGGCGGTAGAATTAAACCTGGACAAAGATTTGATGAGAGTTTGATCAGAGAAATTAAAGAAGAAACAGGCCTGAGCGTAAGGATAGGTCGCCCATTTTTTGTGAATGAATGGAGACCGGTTGTAAGAGAAGAACAATGGCAAATCGTAGGTACATTTTTTGAATGCTTCGCTAATTCGGATAAAGTAGTTTTAAGTGAGGATCATGATAAACATGTTTGGATTAGCCCTGAAGAGTACAAAAAGTATAATCTTATTGATAATTTAATCCAGGCATTTGCAAGTTATCTTAATAAATAATTTTCTGGATATGCATCATACTGTCGCTCCGCCCGTTAGCCTAGATGGCTAATCACAACAGTGCCTATTTTAATGATTTAACCGCTTATAATAATCTATCAGCCGCTGAGCAACGCTAGATTCAGAAAATTGCTGCAGATGAGATTTATGTTTCTCTAACTCTAACTGTGATTTATTTAAACTGCCAGTTCCCTTCATAATTTGTTTTTTAATAGCCTCTTTTAGTTCTGGTACATTTCCTGCGGTCACCAGATGGCTGAAACCTGGATAAACCGTTTCTGGTATGGCGCCGACATTGAAAGCCACCACTGGTTTTCCGGCCGCTAGAGCTTCCAGTGGTATTCTCCCAAACGGTTCAGGCCATAATGATGGAAAAACAATTAAGTCAGCGGCAGTGTACAATGGAGGAATATGTTCATAAGGAACTGGAGAATGAATCTCCGCATCAAGCTGGTTTTTTTTAATAAGCTGCTGCAGTTTTTTCTTTAAGGGCCCGTCACCATATAAGTCTAGATGGCAGTTTAAGCCCTGAATTGCTTTCAACAGAACCTGTGGGCCTTTATATCTGGTAAGAGATCCCAAATATAAGAGATTAAATGTTTTAGGTTTAATCTTAGATTCACCTAGCTCCAGGGGATTTTTCTTTAAATAAGGAAATTCATTACTATTACCAAGTTCCGCACTATTAATAATATTCGGTATAACCACGCTTTCCAGGCCGTGCAGCTTTAATACCTTCTGGACATAACTGCTGATAGCTAGCAGATGGCAGTGAGATAGTGCTGAGTTTAATTTCCGGTAATAGCTGTACACATAACCTAAAAATAGTGGGTTATGGCGTAAATAAAACCTGTTGCTGATTTTGCCAATCTCTGACGATTGATTCTGGCAGAAGAAAAACTTTTTTGGTGAACAGACCAGGTTACAGGGCTCTTTTCCACGATACATGCGGTCGCCTTTTGGGCAAAGTGCCGGATAGCTTTCAATGGTAGCTGCCAGCGGTATTTTTAGTTTTTTCAGGTTTGGAGCAGCAATAATGCTGCTGCCCTGGAAATGGATAATATCAATGTGTTGGACACGGCATAATTTCAGTACTTCAGAAACTACTGACTTCGGAAAAAGAAAACTCCTTTTAAAATTTTCCAGGAGGCCCTGCGGATTTTTGCCAGTGGCCAAAGTGCGGATAACTTTTACCCCTTCAATTAACTCCTTTTGTTTCAAGCCGCTCTGCCTGGAAGTTAGGACAGTCACGTCCAACCCGCTCCTAACTAATGATTTAGCTGTAACTGAAAGGTTAATCTCTCCACCGCCCATGGTGGAAGGCGGGTAATACTCGGAAACAAAAAGGAGATTCATAGCTGGTTTTAAGCACGGTGGTTTATAATGGTTATGATGTGTTGACAGAAAATTTGGCATTAAACACAATTAAAACTGCGTTTAATCGGTGTTATATTCAATCGTCGTGTAAAATAATAATAGGGGGTTTCCGCCTTTAGTCCTATCGGACATTTAGCCTTTTTCTACGAAAAAGAAATTTTATGGGGGGATTTCCTAACCAAATGTCAAAACTTTGTCAGATTTTTCAACTAAATTTAACAAATCTTTCATGGTTGAAATTGGACAAACATCGCTACCCTCTTTTTTTCTTGATTTTAAGCAAGTTCCACAAGCCAATATTTGCCCTTTGTTTTCAATAAATAAATCAGTCTGTTCTTTTACATT
>DATDXK010000101.1:0-7921 GCA_035289345.1 Candidatus Nanoarchaeia archaeon | reverse complement strand
CTTAGGATCAGCTTTTTCCACAAACTGCACGTTGAACTCTAACCGCCCGAACATCTCATTATTTTTGACTCGGCCGCGCAGCTTCAGCTGCTCGCCCAACAGTTCCGTCTTAGTGTCTTCAAAACTAAGCGCGCCATCCTTGAATTGAGACATTTCTTCATCAGTTTTCTGAAGAAGATGGTTAGTCTGCTGCTTCCAGAACACGCAGCGGATATTGCTTTTGCCGTCATCCAAGACCAGATTCAGCACATAAGATAAGGCTGGCTGCAGGCCTTTTTCATCATCCCTAAGTCTACGGCCGGTTTCCGGATGAACTAAAAAATAACGCGGATCGAACACCTGCACTACCGTGCCCAGCAGTTCCACGTTCTGCTCCTCCGGCTGCAGGCTGCTGATCTCCTTGCGAATATAACTGCTCTGAAAAGCTGGCTCTTCACGGACAGAAGTGATGGCGATGCCCGCAGGATTTATTTCCATGCCGCCCTCATCTCCAAAATGCAGCTCTTTTACCCCGTTATTTTCCTTGACATAAACATCCTTCAGCACAATCACATCCTGCTCTTTAACATTAAAGGTGCTTTCCACCTGATCGTTCCAGAAAACCACGCGGATGGTCTCAGTTTCATCGCCAATAACCAATGAGCAAAATTTTCCCTCGCGGCCGTTCTTATTGAATTCTCTCACGTCAAATTTTCGGGCCACTTTCCCGGCAGTAGAAACATTTCTCATTCCAGCATACAGCTCCTTAATCTTCATCATTTCCGATGGGTTCCCAGCTAGATTAATGCCTAGCTCATTAGCGATGATGTAGGCTGCCCCTTCCTCGCTGACCAAGCCTGACAGCTCATTAATCTTGGCTTGGATCTTCTGTTCCAGCTCTTGGGGATCTAGAGTGCTGCCTTTAAGAATTTTAGCCTTAACTTGACCGACGGGGATTTTATGCATGATAACCTTTCCTATTTAATGGTTAAGATTTCTTTTTATAAAAATTTAGATGGTTAAGTATACGCTTAAAAGACGCAACTGCGCCTGCTTAAAAATAGCAATTTTTGGCGCCACTCCTTGTGGCCTCAGTGCGTAAGCTAAGCCTTTTTAGCCTCTAAAATTTACTACGGAAGCGCTCTTCAAATTTTAAAAAATCTTCCCAGACGCCTAACTCTTTAGCCTTTTTATGACCTGCCGGCAGGCCAGCTCTCTGGTGTGCCAGGCTGGTGCTGCATTTATGCACCAGTGCATACTCCCATTCAGCAATCTCATGCTCAATTATCGGCAGGTACAATTTTTCAGGCACCATTCTGGAGATAGTAATGACTGGCCCCTGCCCTGAATCAAATTGGGTGATGGATGCCACCTCATTGTCCTTCTTTACGATAAAGATCTGGTAAAGGCCATAATCAAACTTCTTAACATAAATTTTCAAATAGTCCTTTTTTATAGCTATGATTATGGCCGCAAATTCAGCCATAAATAAGTCAAATTTCTCTAGCTTAAGCTGGATATTGGGCCGAGCCTGGCTTGCTGAGAAATCTCCTCCTGCTAATTCTTTAATCTCATCTCTTAAGCGGATAAGGTAATCCCTAAACTTTTCCCAGACGGATTCCAGATAATTTTCCGGTACGGGAAGCCCGAAAAAGATCTGGTTAACGGAACTATAGAACTCGGTAAATTTTTTCAGGCCGGAAGCTTGGTCTCCATTGACAAAGGAGATTTCACCTTTCAGCTGCTTGCCAAGGCGATAAATCTTTTCATTTAATCTGGTATGGTCCATAGTCAAGCTTAAATTCAAGAGATTAAATACTTTTCTGCCCTCAGCTGCTGGGCTTCTATCCTCTGGGCTTAGATCCTGAGATGCCGCATTATCCTGAGAAATCTAAAGCAAATTCATAGGTTGCAGGGATATCTTGGATGACATATCTTCCCTGGCTATTCACACAAAAAACATTCTTTTCTGCTCCGCATAATTTCCACCACCGAGGCATCCTGGATTTAATGCACTCAGAATCCTTGCCTGCACAATCATTAATTAGTTTTCGCGCTTCCTGCTCCAGCTGCCCATATTCATCAAACGAATAAGCTAAATCTACTGCCAGGCTGGTGGAATATTCATAGCGCTGGATTTTTTCTCCCGGTGCATTAATTATTTTGTTTTCGCCTCTGGCCCGCAGCAACTCCTGGTCAAAGCTAACCCGATTCTGCGTAATCCGCTGATCAGCCAAATTGCTAGCCACTTCTTTAACGACTGGCAAACACCATTTATCTTTAGCATTCCAGAGATTTCTGCCCGCAACTTTGCCGCACTCTGAATCATCAGCAAACCCGCCTTGTTTTGCCAGCAATAAGGCTACTTCCCATCCTGCCTGGCGAGCCTGCTGGTCCAGCTCCAGTAAATCAATCTCTGCCGGCTGCAGAACTTTTGAAATTAAATTGAGATGCCATTGGCCCAGCGGCTCCTGCTGGACAGTATAACTTTTAGTAAAGGCCAAAAATAATCCTATCGCGAAGAGTATGCCTAAAACCGTCAGATGGAAAAACAGCCCCTTCTTAGCCCTGGTAAAATTAATCATTGTAAAAACCGATCTCCTCAACATCTGCCGGCTTGCTTAGTTTGTAAGCAATAAGGTAGTCTACATCTTTTTTTAATTTAACTGTGTCCACGCTTTCTTGGTCGGCAAAAGCCCCTTTCTGCAGGTTGATGAGATTCTCGGCAGCCTGCAGGCTGGCCGCAGAATTTACCGCAGCATTATCACGAAAAATCAAGCTGAGAGACAAGCTGCTAAACAGGAAAATAAACGAAAACAAAGCGATAATAAACAGCAGCAGGTAATCAATCCAGCTTTCTACCGGCCCGGCGCCTTTTTTATTCAGGCTAAACTTACTTAGGTTAAACTTGTTTAGATTGAATCTGTTGATCTGATTAAATCTGTTCATATTAAGCCATCCTGCACATAAATAAATAATTTATCTTGGCTAAACTTGCCCTTGCTAGAACCGGCATTAAAGCCATCCTGGCCGGAAGCTGCACCAGTTTTAACCACCACATCTTTAACAATCGTAAAGGAATCAACATTAAAATAGTTGTTAGTTTTAAGTGAATTCTTCAAGCTGCTTTCAAGCTGCAGCCGGAAATTCAAGGCCTCTTTCCCGCTCTGCCCATCAGTGCGGTAACAAACTTGCAGCTGCTGCTGATTAAATTTGTCCGCATCAATTATCCCGGGAAAAATTCTTTTAGTTTCTGCATCCTGATAGGCAAAACAATCCGGGCTGTTGGCAAATCTTAAGCTGACCATCTCCGCCTCAAACTTGCCGGGAAGGTCCGTTAAGCCGCGCTGGTAAGAGTTAAGCAGAAAGGCGAAAGTAAAAATTAAAATTGTTGCGGCAAACATCATTACGGTGAAGAAAATAATAGTTTGGGCATTTTCAAAAGAGCTTTCCGCTTTCTTGTTCATGGGCAAGCCTCTAAAAATATTTTCCGATCAGTTTTTCTTACACAAAGTCTAGCTTTATGTTCCACATCACCGCCAACTTCATAACTGTCGGGAAGAGTGAAAGCACTTTCTGACCGCGTTCCGGGCTGGGCAGAGTTAAATACCGTTACCTTCCCTGAACCTGCCAAAAAAGAATATTTGGAAAGATCTTTAGGATATTCCACTAAGACGTTTCCAGGAAAACCTACCAAAGCATCAATCATCAGCGCCAAATCCTGCGCCACTTTTTTTTGAATGATGGGATCAGATTTAGCATAACTAGAAGCTTTAACATTAACCATCACGATGATAGCAATCACCACCAGAAGCTCAAAGATAGTTAACAAAATACTATAGCCTTTTTTTCCTTGAAATAAACTAATTTTGCCCATCTTAAGATCCTCCGATCTTATGGGGGGTGGACTGTTTTAGGGGATCATAAACTCCTTTTTGATCTAGCCAATTAAAGATAATGCTGATGTCTCCCGACCGGCTGTTTTGGCAGTAAGCCTCGTTGCCACGGCATTTGATAATTTTAATTTGCTGCTGCGCCGGAGTTTCCTTGGTTCTCTTAAACATAACTCCAGTGCCCGGAGATAAGCTAATTTCCGGCAGCGGTTCGCAGACCAATTTTCTTGGCAGGCAGCGATAAATCAGGCCTGGTTCAACTTCCCGGCACAAGCACAGGCAGTCCTGTGTTAAGCAGTCTGGAGACTGAGCTGTTGGCTCCAATAAAAAGGTGGCCGGGCCCTTAGACAGCAATGTCGAAGAAGAAAATAAATTGTCTTTGGCGATTAATTGGTTGTAATAAAGAATCTCTTTATTCCTGGTTTCAGCAGTTATGGGGTAAAAAAAAGACTCTTCACCTTGAAAATGAATGGCCAGTCCGGTAGCTCCAGGCGTTTGGCCACTAACTTCCTTAATCTTTAAGGCCAGGTTATGCAAACTGTCCCGCTCAGGGTTGCCTACCTTAAATAAGCTGACAAAAATGGCAATGGTTATGACTGCTAACGCAATGCCAATTACTGCGCCAATTATCGTGTTCAAGACTGAAGTTTCAGCTTTATGGTTCATGATCGTTATTTAAGTCCATAATAATCATTGTTCATCAAATAGCTTCAAGGTAATTATTTTTGCTGGGCTGATTTTATCTTCTGATTGCAATCATTTTTATCAGTACTGCACTGCTCTCCGGGCCTCAATTCCTGAATTGCAAAATCACAGGGGCATTTGTCCAACAGATCTGAGGACCCATCCTGGTCGTAATCTTTTAATCCAACAATAGTCTGGTCCAGCCCGCCAAACAAGTTCCGGCCAGCTCCCGTGAACCAGACTAAGATAATAATTACGACGACCAGCGCGATAACGGCCGCAGAAATGATCCACCACAATTCTGAAGTGCCTTTCCTGGCTGGCCTGTTTATTGAGTTTTTTATTGACGCCATCATTCTACCACCATTATTAATACCACTTTAGTTTAGCTTTAGTTTAGCTTTAGTTTAACCTTACTTCAATCCTATTTTAATTTCTTGCCTTCAATATCTTCCACAAAATTGCAGGACTGCCGCACCTGAGCGTTCATCTGCGCGCTAGTGATGTCTGACAAGATAAGCGTATCGATAGCTGCTTCAGCAAACAAGTTATTAGTTTCCACGTTTATAATATTATAGCCTGCCGCCGCTATACCAGCTACGTAAGTCAGCGCACCGACCGCTTGAGTTATTCCGGTGGGAATAAGGAACAAAACTGCTCCTGCTGAAGCCACAGCCGACCCTCCCCACTCTGCGCATTTAGTGCAGGTTCCGGTTCCAGCTTTGTAAGACACAGCATAAGCATGATTAGGCTCAATCCCTCTGGCCGTCAATAAATTAAGGACATTTCCTGGTCCGCCAGCAGTTTGAAAGTATTGCAGATAAGTTTGATCGCTGTTGGCAGGATATTTAGCAGTTCTTAAAAAATCCACAAACTCTTGCGCGGGAATATTATCAGTGTCTTCCTTAAAGCCGCTGGTTTCTTCCACCGCTAAGACATAACAGGTAAAACAGCCCTTGCCGCCACCGAAAATATTAAGCGTATCAAAAACGCTGTTTTCATAAGCTCCTGCGCCAAACATGTTCCAGCACTTAGCCATCCTGTTGGCAATTTCCCGGGAAACTTTTTCTTGGTCTTCCTTAATTTTCGATGTTAACGTCTTGCATAATAACGGAGAAGTTTGTAATTCTACTGAGCCAGCTTTGACAGCCGTGCCAGCCCTTATAGCTACGCTAGTTTTACACAAACTCTCCGCCTGGCTTCCTTTGGCATTAATAATTGTAGGAATTAACACCCCAATGATAACTAATCCGGCAGCCACAGCAGCAATTATCCCAATCAAAGTGCCAGACAATTCAGCTTTTCTCATGATAATTTGCCATTTAATCGCGGAGGAACTGGCTTTGGTCCAGAACCGCATTGTTTTAATCGGCCCTGCGATAAGCTGATTATGTTTTTCTTTGCGCCTAAACAATCATCATCCAGCCCGACAGCTGAATCCCCATCACAACTGCCAGAGGGATCTATAATATCGTCAACCGTGGGAAAAAAGCAGATATCACTGCCAGCCTTAAATAATAATCCCCCGTCCTCAAAATCCAAGAATCCTGAATTATCATAAGCAATCCTGTTCTCATCATAGCCCTCAGTGTTATAGGCAATTATTATCTTGTTAACAAAGACATGATATGCGCCAAAAGAATCGTCTGCCTTAGTCATTGTATTTAAGACAAATTTATCATAAAAATGTTGAGGCACGCTGCCTCCAGAGATCACGCAGGGAGTCACTCCTGCAATGATTTCAAAAGAATTTTCCTGCCGCCCGTCCTCACCGCCAAAGACCGTTACTCTCGTTCCCGAAGTAACCGCTTCCAAGACTATTTTTGTCCCTTTCTGGCCTAAAGCAGGAAACCCATTGTTGCCTTGGTCAGAGCCTGGCCCAGATTGATAACTTAAATAGCATTCCGGCTCAGAAGATTCTTTCATTTTGTTTATCGTGGTTTTTAGATTATTAATCGCTTCCAAATGAGTTTTCTCGATGACAATCGCTCCGGCTTTAACTGTTTCCTTTCCAGCGATTTTGTCCGCCCAACTGAGAATGGCATTGCGTGATCCTCCTGCCGCTTTAGGAAATAAATTAACCAGAAAGATGCTGGCCAGAACAATCAGCCCAATTATCGGCAGCAGGTAAAAAATAACTTTTTTTATTTGACCTTTAGCCATCAGAAAATCTCCCCTAATTTTCCCAGCAAGCCTTTCAAGTCACCGCCCAGCTGCCCAAACCAAACCAACAAGAATAATAACAATAATACTGAAAGAATTATCAAAACTATCTGCCACATTTCCATCTCTCCATTCTTATTCATCCTAAACTTCCTCGCAATTTAAAGATAAAGAACAAAACAGTCAAGCCGATAAGCACAGCGATAATAATAGTCATTAAGGTCCCGGAAGCCAGCCACGATTGGCCTTTTTTTTCCAGAGCCATTTACGCGCACCAGCGCTTGCTATTAACATCTACCACGCACAGCTGGCAGTCTTCCCCGTCAGTACAAGCTTTAGGCGCTCCAATGCAGCATCTTCCCACCTCGCCACAGCTGAATGTCGGCGTAGGAAGTGTTCTCCCGGGGCAGTTATCGTTGACCGGCATACAAATACCGCCTTTGCTGCGGCATTCACCCAATTCCTGATTTAAGATGCTGGTACGGCCGGTAAAAATGACTGTGATAATTATTAAAACCACTAGAGCTATCACTGCCCCGATGATAATCCACCAAATGTCTGCTGAAGCCTGTTTATTGCCCATTGCTGTTACCACCAATTATCATTTCTTACTCTTCAACTTATTGCCAGTTGCAATCGCTATTCGCTTCACAGGAAGAAGATGAATCTAAAAAGCTGCAGGATTGGATCGTCTGGCGAAACTCGTCCCGAGCAACTTCGCCGTCTTCAGGAGTTTCCGCGCGATTGAAAGAAGTTACAAAACTGCGCTCTTCTGACTTGCTGGGATGACATTCTCCATAACCTCCTTTTAAGGAAGCCAGCTCCGTGTTGCCTTCCTGGCCTAATCTTTGGGTAAATATGCCAGTTTGTTGAATAAATATGGCGGCCAGCACTACCAACACAATTAACGCCAAAGCTGCAATAATTATAACATTTAATGAAAGTCCTTGCCCTCTTTTTGACATCATTATCTACACCTCTCAGTATAAAACTAATTACTTCTTTTTAAAAAGAAAATAGGTATATAAATGTTACGAAGGGTTCGGCTCTGTAGAAAGTGTAGTGGCCATCAATTGCGCGAAGCCCTTAGTGGTGATATTCAGCCATTCAGCCGGGAAGGGAGTGGCCCCTTAGGGGAACCTCGGCCTTTAAGATAATCGGCCTTTAAGATAAGAAATCTAGTGCTGAGTCTGATGGCCGCC
>DATDXK010000100.1:0-4848 GCA_035289345.1 Candidatus Nanoarchaeia archaeon | reverse complement strand
AAGTCTCCGTTAGGCCCGCCTCGTTCTCCTGCTTCGCCTTCTCCAGCCACCCGCAGCTTCAAGCCATGCTCCACTCCGGAAGGGATTTTTACCGTCAGCTCTTTCTTTCTTCGCACTAAACCTTCACCGCCACAGGTTGAGCATGAATTTTGAGGCAGTTCACCCCGGCCATGGCAGTATGGGCAGGGCCCGGTCTGCTGAAAAATGCCAAAGACCGTTCTTTCCACCCGTTTTAAATATCCAGTTCCGCTGCAATGGTGGCATCTGGCAAAATCTTTGGCGCCTTTGCCTTGGCATGCTTCACAATTTTCCATCTTGTTTAAGCGGATGGTTTCATTGGCGCCAGTAGCTACCTGTTCCAGGGACAGTTCCAGTCCATAAAGCAAATCTGTTCCTCTCCTGGCTCGAGGGCTTCTAGCTTGGCCGCCGCTAAATAATTGGTCAAAAATATCCTCAAAATCACCGAAAGCTCCTGAGCGGAATTGTGACATGAGATCTGAGAAATCAAACCCCGGATGCGCTCCTGCGCCGCTGCCCTGAAAAGCTGAACTGCCAAATTGGTCATACTGCTGCCGTTTACGGTCGTCACCTAAGACTGAAGCCGCTTCATTTATTTCCTTAAACTTTTCTTCATGTTCTTTTTTCTGGTCTTCTGGCGCACGGTCGGGATGATATTTTAAAGCTAGCTTCTTGTAAGCTTTTTTAATCTCCTCTTTAGTAGCCTGCTTGCTAACACCTAATAGTCGATAATAATCCTTATGGGCCATTTTTTGTCGTGATTGTTGTTAAATTTTTATCTGCTTGTCCTGATTTAAGGGCTTCAGCCAACTGTTGTGGCGCAAAATCCAAGGAGGCAAACAGCTCTCGTTCTACCTTCCTGATATGCTCTAAGGCCAGCTCCCAGAGATCATTTTTAATAGAATAAACTGCGGCAAAATAAGCAAACCGTTCCTCTAATGATACTATCTGGTCTTTGAAGATGCGATAGTCGGCATAAGTTATCAGCGATTCTTCCAGCGATTTATCCAAAAAGTAATGATCTCCTTCATGCAGCAAAACCAGGGCTAATTCTGGGAATTCGTCTTTAAAGATCTCGTAGGCAATTTGAGTTTCGTGTTTTCCAGGAAATTTGGTGATTAATTTTTCTCGCATGGCTAGCTCTTCCGGACTGAACTGCACTTGATGATGCTGGTTCGGTTCAGGATTTTTAATGCCAGCCATTTTAAACAGGTCATGGAGGATTGATCCAGAACGAACTAAGCCAATATCGATGCTGATTCCTGCCCGCTGCAGCTGCTCAGCCAAAAAAACGGCTACTTCCTGTACTTTCAAGCAATGCTGCCGGATATTTTTTGGCACGCGGTATTCCTTAAAATAGGCTAAGCATTGTTGTTGCGTAGGTAATTTCATAATTTGGCAATTAAAAAAATGAACGGGCAAAACCACAGCCTGATTCCAATTTTAATTCTTCTCTTCAAATTCTGCATCTACAACAGCGTCATCCTTTTTATTACTTTTCTTGCCCTTAGCTGGCTGCTCCTTAGACGCTTGCTGCTGAGACTGGGCTTTTGCTGCAGCATCCTGATACATCTTAGCGCCAATTTCTTGGGCAGTCTTATTTAGCTGGCTGATGCTCTGGTTTATCTGCTCAACGTTTCCTGAAGTTCTGGCTTTTTCTAGATCTTCAATACCTGCTTCCAGCTTTTTGTTAGTATCGGCATCAATGCTGTCTTTGAATTCGTCCATCATCTTTTTTGTTTGATAGATGACTGATTCGGCACTGTTCTCAGCTTCAATCTTGGCTTTTCTCTTGGTATCTTCAGCTTCGTTCTTCTGCGCATCTGCTTTCATCTTCTCAATATCGGTTTTGCTTAAAGCGTTAGAGCTGGTGATCTGGATCTTATGCTCTTTCCCCGTGCCTAAATCCTTAGCTGAGACATGAACTATGCCATTAGCATCAATGTCAAAAGTCACTTCGATCTGCGGTATGCCCCTCGGCGCTGGTGGTAGGCCTACCAGATCAAACTGGCCCAGCAGCTTGTTATCAGTAAACATGGAGCGTTCACCTTGCCCGACCCTGATAGTTACGGCTGGCTGGTTGTCGGCAGCAGTAGAGAAAATCTGCGACTTTTTGGTAGGGATGGTGGTATTCCTCTCAATTAACATGGTAAATACTCCGCCCAGAGTTTCAATGCCTAAGCTAAGCGGAGTTACATCCAGCAGCAGCACGTCTTTTACTTCTCCAGCCAGAACTCCCGCCTGGATAGACGCACCAACGGCTACGGCTTCATCTGGATTAACAGACTTATCGCCTTCTTTGCCAGTTAATTTTTTTACCAGTTCCTGTACAATCGGAATTCTGGTAGAACCGCCGACAAAAATAACCTTGTCAAGCTGATCTGTAGAAAAGTCTGCATCCTTTAATGCGCTTTTTACCGGCCCTTCCAGCCGTTTAAGGATATCTGAGATCAAATCCTCAAATTTAGCTCTGGTTAATTCTTCTCTGATGTGCTTAGGGCCTTGGTGGTCGGCAGTGATGAAAGGGATGCTTATTTCTACCTTAGTCTTAGTTGACAGCTCGATCTTAGCTTTTTCTGCCGCTTCCTTTAGCCTCTGTACGGCCGTAGGGTCTTGGTTCAAGTTTATGCCGGTAGCTCTTTTAAAGTTGTCAGCCAGATGTTTGATGATGATTTCATCGATGTCATCTCCACCCAGCTGGTTATCACCGCTAGTGGATTTGACTTCAAATACGCCGTCGCCTAATTCAAGGATGGAAACATCAAATGTACCTCCACCAAAGTCAAAGACCAAGATGGTATGCTCCTTCTCTTGCTTATCCAGCCCGTAAGCCAGCGCGGCAGCTGTAGGCTCATTAATAATCCTTAGAACCTGCAGCCCGGCAATTTCTCCGGCATTCTTTGTGGCCTGCCGCTGCGCATCATTAAAATAAGCTGGGACGGTAATTACTGCATTTTTAACCGGCCGGCCGAGGTAAGCTTCAGCATCTTTTTTTAATTTTTGTAGAATCATCGCGGAAATTTGTTCCGGGCTGTAATCCTGCCCGTCAATTTCTATTTTCTCGTTTGACCCCATTTTTCTTTTGATGGACCTGATGGTATGGGCCGGATCAACAATGGCTTGGTTTCTGGCAATCTGCCCGACGATAACTTCTCCGTCCTTGAGATGCACAACACTGGGTGTAGTTCTTGTTCCTTCAGCATTAGAGATGATTGCCGGCTTACCACCCTCTAAGATAGCTATAGCTGAGAAGGTTGTGCCTAAATCTATACCGATGGTTGTTCCGCTTACTATTTTTTTGTCTGCCATTTTTACTTATTCCTCCTTAATCATATTTTTGATTATTTTATTTTGGCTAGTCGTTTTTTAGATTACAGTTGTTTACAGTTGTTCTTAGCTTGAATCTGTTTTAGCTTCATTGTTCTGTGGTTCTTTTTCTTCTGCTTTCTTAGAGCCGGAACTTATCTTTACTTTAGCGTGCCGAATTACTTCACCACGCAGCAGGAAACCTTTCTGGAATTCCTCCACAATGGTCCCTTCAGGCTCTGCTGATTCTATTTTTAACAATGCTTCATGGAAGTAAGGGTCAAACTTCTGGCCAGCAGTTTCCAGCGGCTTTACATGATTATCTTCTAATAACTGCTTCAGCTGGCCATAAATTAATTCAATGCCTTCCTTGAAGCTTTCCTGCTGATTTACACTGTTTTTCAAAGCCAGTTCCAGATGGTCAATAATTGGCAATAATTGCAGGATAACCGTTCGTGCAGCCATCTCCTTGATTTCAATAATTCTTTTTTCCGCTTGTTTTCGATAATTCTCAAAGTTAGCCTGAGTTCTTTGCAATAAATCTTTTAACTCCTGAGCTTCTTTAGATTCCTGAACGATGACTGGCTTGATATGTTCAGATTCGCTCTTTGGAGCATCCTGCCCTTTTACCGTAGATTCAGGTAGTTGTTTTTTAGCCATAAGCCATCCTTGCGTTGACTTTAAGTCAACTTAGTTAAGCTAAAAACGACGCACATATATAAAGATTATGGAAAAATTATGAAAAACAAGCTAAATCTAGAAAATCAACCGCTGCCAGGACAGCAACGATTAAATATATCAATAATAATCGAATAATTAACTATGAAAATAACTCTCTGGAAAATTCGCAAAGAAAATTCTGATAACATTAATCAGGAATTGCAATGGCTGGGCAATTCCCTGGGATTGTTTAACTTGCGTGACCGCGACAGCAGCTGTTTTAGGGTTTTTATCACCTTAATCAGGAAAGCTAAGCGTAATCAGCCTGTTTCTTCAGATGAAATTGCAGAGATTTTAGGGTTAACCAGAGGAACAGTGGTGCATCACCTGGCCAGATTGATAGATATCGGAATAGTGATTAAAGAAGAGCGGCGGTACATTCTGCGTGAGCGGGATTTACAGCAGGTTATTGGCGATATTAAAAAAGATATGGAGTTTATCTTCTCGGAATTGGACAAGGTAGCCAAAGATATTGATGAAAAGCTAGGTTGATAAGTAAAGCTCTGGACTGCATTCATCCATTGAATATAAGATGCCCAATGAAAAAGAAGTAGAAGTATTAAATATTCGTTAACTTACTGTCCAAGAATAGGGGTGCAGTCCACTTTTTTTTGATTTAACATCCGGATATAGAAAAATATAAAAAGAAAATGCTTTAGTTAATATGATAAAAATGCGTGAAACCGCCTCACCTCGCCATAAATGACGAGGTTTCAAAAGAGGCGGTTTCTCAACTACGCATTTTTAGCATGCAAAAATTTCGCCCTAAAGGGCGGGGTTTTACACCCAGCGAAATTTTTTGCA
>DATDXK010000099.1:0-3859 GCA_035289345.1 Candidatus Nanoarchaeia archaeon | reverse complement strand
CGAAGTGATGATTGTATTCTCCGACCTGATTCTGCGAGGCTGCCGGAGCGTAAAAGTGAGCGAGTCTGACTTCCGTGCCTTCTTTTCTCATTCCGTGGATCCCCTAGGAAGGATAAGATCAACAGGAATATATTTTGGTTCCGAAGCTTTGCGCGCTGATCCTGCCATTCCTTTCGAGGTCACGCCGCACTTTGAGCAGGGAGTGCTTACCATTGATCTTACGCCAGGGCAAAATCCAGCGCTGATCTACGAAGTTCTTAAATCAGGAAAATGCAAAGGGATCATATTGAAATCGCACGGAGCGGGATCAGTGCCTTCTTTGAATGAATATTCTTTTCTGCCGCTCATTAGGGAGTCCGTCCACCATTTCCAAATTCCCGTGCTCGTATCTACAAAATTCCTCGGCGGCAATGCTTACAAAGAGGTGAATGACGAACCTGCTGTTGAGGCCATTGAAGCGGGAGCAATCTCTACTGGTGACCTTACTGATGTGATGGCGGAAGTGAAGCTGATGTGGCTGCTGGCAAAAGGCATCCGCAAGCATGAAGACCTGCGCCGGGAAATAAGCCGAAATTATATTGAGGAAGTCACGCCATTCTGGAGCGAATAGAATTTCTTGATATCATTTTATTGGTATGTAACAAACTTTTTTAAGATAACAATAATTTTATAAATTCTAGCATTAACCTTAACCGTAAAGGTGATAGGCTGATGATCATTACTAGCTGTGGCAATTCGATAATATTAGCTAAAAGAATAGCTAAAAAATTAAACTGTAAATTTTCTCCTTTGACGCTGTCTACATTTCCTGATGGGGATATTTATCTAAAATATAATACTAACCTAACCAACAAAAAAGTGGTGATCGTCTGCTCATTCCAGCCGCATCCGGACATGGCCTTGTTCGATATAGTCTTTGCCGCAGAAACAGCCAAAGATTTAGGAGCAAAAAAAGTTATTTTAGCTGCCCCTTATCTGGGATATATGCGGCAGGATAAGCGTTTTCATCCTGGAGAGTGTGTTTCATCAAAAGTTATGGCCAAGTTATTGAACAATTCTGTTGACAAGCTGATTACCATCGATCCGCATCTCCACCGCTACAAGTCGTTGAAAGATATCTTTACCATTCCGGCCGTGAAATTAACGGCCAATAACCTGATTGCTGACTATGTCCGAAAACATTTTAAGAATGAAGTGGTCATCGGACCGGACTGGGAATCTTACCAATGGGCGGAAAATATTGCCAAACAGATTCATGTCGATGCTACGGTCTTGAAAAAGAAGCGGTTTACTTCCCGACAGGTAAAAGTTAAAATGGTCCTGCCAGTTCCAATCAAGGGCAAGGAGGTAATAATTGTAGATGATATTATCTCTACCGGGCATACAGTTGCTGAAGCGGCCAAGCAGGCCAGAAAGATGGGCGCTCATTCAATTACGGCAATAGGAGTGCACGGGTTATTTGTCGAGGAGGCGATAGGCAAATTAAACCGGGCCGGAGTAAATCGGGTAGTGACCACGAACTGCATTGAGCATCCAACTAATAAGATTGATGTTGCTACGTTGATTGTAGATGAATTGGTGAAAGAGAAGAGATGATAGAATTCTCATAAAAAGAAATTAAATTTATAAATTACCTCTTCTTTTGATTTAAAAATGGCTGACAAGAAGATAACAGAGAAGAAGATTCATTCTGAAGTATTAACAATTATGTTCATCGATCTAGTCGGATATACCAAGACGACCACGAAATTAAAGCGGGAGGATATCAGCGGCCTGCACGACGTGTTTGATACTATCTGCGCCGGTGTTTTTGACAAGTATGAAGGAGACGTCATCAAGAAGATGGGCGATGCCTTTTTAGTTACGTTCAAGTCGCCGACTAATGCCTTGCTGGCCGGAGTAGAATTACAGAATGATTTTAAGCGGTATAATCAGCAGTATAAATTAAAAAATCCATTGCAGATCAGAGTAGCTTTGCATAGCGGGGAAGTTGTCATCAGAGATAATGACATCTATTGCGATGCTGTCAATACAACGTCCAGAATCGAAGGGATTGTCAAAGCTGGCGACGTCGTGTTTAGTGAAGCGGTCTACAATAACATGAACAAGAACGAAATCCCTTTTATCTTTCTGGGAGAAAAGATGTTTAGAGGGATCAGAAGGCCATTAAAAATTTTCAAGGTCAAGCGGATGTATGATGAGATCATCCGTAAACGGAAGCTGTTGGTCAGCAAGGTCAAGAGGAAAGTGCGCAATTTTGTGTTTATAGTCGTTCTGTTTGCAGCAATTGCCGCCATAGCTTATGGAGTTTATTGGTATTTGAGCAGGAATTCTAGTTTGTTTTAGGATGGTGGTTAATTACGACGAATATGCCCTAATCAAAAGTAAATTCTGATTAAACTAAATTTTCTTTCTCACAGCACAAAAAACAATATCACCGGCAATATTAAGCAGCCCATCAGGTGATTCTTGCCGATGCCCCAGAAAGAAGTCACCAACCCGATAGCCGTAGCGGTGAGCAAAATAGCCAAGCCGATGACTCCGTCGAAATAAATGGCCAACAGAGCGATGAAAATTATTATTCCCCAAATAACCTGGTTGTAATTGACTTTGACTATAAGTTTGGCGAACACTTTAGAAAGGCTTAGAGTCAAGATGGCGGCAATTCCAGCGGCAGTCAAAGACACGGCCAGAAAGATAAGCATTTCCTGCATACCGACTTGGCCGATAAGATCTTTCACGGCTACGATTGCTCCATTTCTAGCTTTATCTAGGGCATAAATTGTCCCGATAGAAATAAGCATATTAGCGGTATTGATGCCGCCGACTAAACTCAAAAAGCCTTCATCGCCGATATCGCCCACGGCTTGAGTAGCCACAATCGCAGCTTGAGAACTGCCGAATCCAGGCAGGAAAGCGGCAATGAAGCCCATCCCGGAAGCGGCGCTTACTGATTTAACAACATTCTTGTTAGTGATAGTCAGAGGTTTAGTCAAATCCTGCTTGGGTATCTCTGATTTCTGCAAGAGGCTGACGAGAAGGATGGAAAAGCCGAACAGCCCTGACAGAAGCGGGAATAAAGGCTGATTAAGATTAGGTATTCCTGTCAAGACAATCAATCCTAAGCAGCCGGATAAAATGAAGACGGTCAGGCTTTTCAGCCACTTCTTTTTTTCCTTAGCGACCATGTAAATCATGATCAGGGCCAGAACGTAGCCCATGATGCTTTTAATGTAGGGGTAAATCCAGTCCATGCTGATGATGAAGAAAGGGAATAAAACAATGCCGAGAATGATACAGCCTAAGGCGCCGATGACCGTATAAACGATAGCATTATGGCCCTCACCCTTAAGAAGCAGACGATGGCCAGGCAAGACATTCAGCTCCTGGCCGGCATCGGGAGCGCCCAAATAAATGCTGGGCAGGGCGTCTAGGAAAGTATGGGTGATAGCCAGGCTGATAATAAAAACTGCCAAGACTATCGGGGAAGTTATGTTTAAGAGGAGAGCAGAAAGGGAAACGACAATAACCGAGATTAAATTAACGTGGATGCCGGGAGTTATGCCGGTGATAGGTTGGGGATACAGTTAAAACCTAATTCCCTCAAATTCCGACGATAGAGGCTCTGTAACCGCTAATTTGCCTCTTAGTTTAATTGTATTTCTGGTGTTATTGATGGTAGCCCAATGGGAATATTGCAGTTTATCCCGTTGGGAATGAATTAAGAAGCGTTTTGCTGGAGGATATATAAATATTCTGTCCAATTGGTCAGGATTTAGGCTGGTTGGGTGTAATTCAACCTATAATCTTTCTCTAAAAACTAATTTACCGTCAATTACTTCTAAGTATCCCCGATTTT
>DATDXK010000098.1:0-19516 GCA_035289345.1 Candidatus Nanoarchaeia archaeon | reverse complement strand
AGTGGTGATATTCAGCCATTCAGCCGGGAAGGGAGTGGCCCCTTAGGGGAACCTCGGCCTTTAAGATAATCGGCCTTTAAGATAAGAAATCTAGTGCTGAGTCTGATGGCCGCCGAGCGCAGCGAGACTTTCTACAGAGCCGGTTGAAATAACTTCATCCAATAAATAGGCACCGCCTTAAGTTATTTTTTTTAATTTAGAAAATACCTCTTGATCCTGCTCTAAGGACCTATTAACTAATTGCCGATCCATTTCTGTGAGTTTAGTGCCAGAAGCCAATTTTCCCAGAATCTCCGGATTATAAAACCTGATAGCATTAGAAAGCACTAACAATTCATCATACAGGCTAGCGGTGGTCCCGGGCAAAAAAACATCAGCAATATTATCAGAGCCAATCCTTACCGGAATATCAGCAGCAATAAAATCCAGGATTCTGGCGATGCTGTTGTGAGTAGGTGTAACGATTGGCCTCAGCTGCCTCATCGATAAAGCTGCTGTTGGACAGCAAATCACCCCTAAATTAAATTTCACTAACCCTTCCACCAAAGCCTTAAACCGGTTCTCATCATATGCTGAGGGGGAGAGGGCATGAACAGCCCAGATTGCCGGCTCATTAGCCTCAATTTCAGGAGTGCCCAGCCACTGGACAGCTTGAATTAAGGTTTCCGTTCCCTTCTCTTGCGGACTGTTGGCCTGGTCAAGGTGATAATGTATCGGCTTGCCTAGCTCTATAGCTAATTTTAAAGTTCTTTTGAAATGCTCATCAAAACCGATGTGATCAGGATGGTGTTGCTGGTCATCTCGTTCTGGCAGACAGCCTAAATAATCAGCTTTGCTGGCTGCTTCCACAAATAAGTCCCATCGCTGAGGCTCAGAATCCTTAAAGCCAAAAATAGGGTAAGCACCCACTCGGAAATCTATTTGCTCTTTCTTTTCTTCTTTCAATTCCAAGGCGACCTCTAAGGCGGTTAATTGGACCTTATCACAGGAAACATCAATAAATGAATCAGCCCTAACTGTCCCCACTTTGATCATGCGGTCTAAATTCCGGCTGATTCTTTTTCTTAAATCACTTTTTTCATAAGCCGGCCCGCGATGCAAATCTCCAGTTAAATTTTGCTTGACTTTAAGCGGGTAACCAGAGGCTTCGATGGGGTTGAGGCCCATGTGTTCCAGATACTTTTCATCCAAGGTTGAAGACCGGTCTAAATGAAGATGGGCATTAAATAACCCGTGATATTTTTTTACTACCTTTTGTACCAACTGGTAAAATTCAGATTTTGGGTTCATTTTTGGTTAATTAGACTTCTTTAGGGGCTGGACTGCACCCTTCTTTTTAGGTATCTCTTTGTTCAGGGGCTATTTATCCTGGTTTTCATTGCACTAATTAACTTCGTTCAACCATTAGCTTGGTAGCTTGGCTCAACTAATTCCTTCCGAGTATCTTGATATACTTTCTCCGGGCTATTGGCGGCATTGATAGTAGTTAAAAGGCCTAGTTCCCGATAATAATCAATTACCGGCTTAGTTTTCTTAGCATAAACTTTAAACCGTTCACGGACAATTTCTTCACGATCGTCGTCCCGCTGAATCAGTTTGCTGCCATCGATGTCGCAGAAGCCTTTCTTTTTTGAGGGAATAAATTTTATATGATAAGTATGCGTTCCCTTCACACAAATTCTCCGGCCGGAAATCCTTTCCACAGCCCGCTCTTCAGTAATTTTCAGATAAATTACTTTAGCAATTGGCCAGTCTTGGATATCCTTGGCTTGATGCACCGTCCGGGGAAAGCCGTCCAGAATAAAGTTATTTTTTCCTTTAACAACTAGCCTAACAATTTCAATCACCAAATGGTCAGGAATCAATTCTCCGGTTCCCAGCGTTTGCTTGATGATCCGGCCCATTTCACTGCCGCTTTGGGCTTCCTGCCGCAGCAGTTCTCCCACCGAGATGTGCTGCAATTGAAACTCCTTAGCCAGCTTTTCGGCGATGGTTCCCTTGCCGCTGCCCGGCGCTCCCAACAAAATTAGTTTCATAAGCCAAGGAAAAGCTGGGAGTTAAAATAATTTATGGTGGTTGAGATTCTGCTGAGTAGGATATTTAGGACTAAGCGGGCGGTTGAGTCTGGAAAATCTAATCATTATTAGCCATTACTAATCATCATTATGCCAGGCAGATCTATCTATAAATTCTCGGATTTATCTATAGATTTTATATGGTTATATATTAAAAGCGGCTTTCATTTTTTAATATTGTGGTTAATGATCCTTGGTATCGTGACCGGAAATTCAATTCGGCCTTGCAGCCTGACGGTTCTTTCAATTTTGCGGGCTTTTTTAGCCGGCCAACTTATGCTGAGCCCGAGAATCCACTGGCAGTAATCCTGGATGGATTTAATAAAAATCGGCTGGTTAACCAGATTGATGAACCAGTTGGCAAGATTAAAGCTCCTTGTGGAATGTATGTTAGCTCAATTCAGCGCTTAACCTCTTCACACGCCGGCAGGCTGGCGGTGATCTCTTTCTGCCTTAAATTTGAGCAGCCACAGCCAGTCAACCAACCTGGCGGGAACATCTACCATGGCTATCTGGTTAAAGTTGATGCTCCTTCAACTGTCAGGCGGTACCAGGAGATTCAAGATAGGGGCACGTGGAGGATTCAAGCCTTTGGCGTGGAGAAAAGTTTTTCGCCGAACAAATCATTGGAAGATCTTCTAAGCCAGATGAACAGCAAAAAAATAAATGTTCGTGATCGTATTTCCAAAGACTTGGCTTCGCAGCTGTACAGCTTATGGCCGATCAGGAAGGATTAAGTTTCCAACCATTTCTAGTTATAACTTGGCAGCAGGTTTCTTAATGACATAAAAAATCTCGTTAGGTATTTCTATGATTGAGAAAGAATAATTTAATCTGCGGCAGAGCCATTCCACCCATCTCCTTCGCGGGGCTCTCATGTGCTGGCTGCTCATAGTTACCGTGGCAAAACTAATGATGATGTGCTTAGCGGGAATTTTTCTTAACATCTCTTCAGTTTTTTTATGACCCTGGCCTTGATCCAGGATATCGGTCATCTTAAACAAAAAAGCCGCATCGGCCCGAGGAAATAGAAGTATTTTAGCGATATCTCCAACCCGTGCTTTCCCTTTCACTTTGATGATCCTTAAAAATTGGTTGATAGATTCAATCTCCAAAGGGCTAAGATCATAGGCATAATAAGCCTGCAGCCTGCAGCCCATGAACAGGATCGAGAAAGGGTTAAGGCCGCAGCCCAGGTCGAGAATGGTTTTAGGATTACTGGTGATAGAGAATAATTGTTGATAAAGTTGTCCGTAATGGGGTAATCTTTCGGCTGTTGAAGAGTGCTGCTGCATAATCTTATTTAGTAGTTCTGGGCTAGGCGACTGCTTAAATTCCTGAACTAAGGAAGCTACGGTGGCAAATGGTGGGGCTCTTTTAGTCCTGAACAGGCCGTAATCATTTCGTAGACGGGCTCTAGCCAGCTTAACTATTTTTTTATAATCTGCTGAACGGACCGTAAGAAGATTTAATTTAGCCGCCAGGCGATAGTTCTGGTTTAACACTTGCTTTAATTGTCCCAGGACAAAGAAATTATCGATAGCTGCCAATTCTCTCTTCTTTTTGATATCTTCCACTAATTGCTGTAAGAGGTCTTTCCGCTGTAAGATATTCTTCTGGCGGCAGTTATTGTTGATCTTAGTTTTTAGTTTATTCATGAACTAACACAAGTATTAAGTTATTTTTCATAATCCCGGCTTCATCCAATAAATAGCCACCGCCTTAAGACGAGCGATAATGTGCCGTTAAAATTGCCTGTGACAAGGGACAGCTCCATCCGGGAATGTCACAGTTCAGGCTTAGAAGCGCTGAGCGAGTGGCTGTGGCGTTTATTTTTGGATGAAGCCCATAAACCCCATTAAATTGCTTACGGTATAAAAACCTAACTTTTTTAAACTGCAAACAACTCTAACAGCTGATGAAGATGCTTAAAAAAACCTGGAAATTTTTCTGGGACGATGATTCTGTCTGGAGCTGGCTGGCTAACATCATTGTTGCTTTCCTGGTTATCCGCTATTTGTTATATCCATTGCTGGGCCTGATTTTGGGAACTCCTTTTCCAATTGTAGCAGTAGTCAGTGAAAGCATGGAGCATGGACTGTACCAGCAGCAGATCTGTGGCAAAACCATAGCAAAATTCCAAGAATCTTTTGCCAATTTTTGGGATGTCTGTGGTAACTGGTATGAAGGGAAAGGGATCAGCAAGCAGCAATTTCAAGCTTTTTCCCTGCGGGATGGTTTTAATAAAGGCGATGTGATCATTTTATGGCGAGCTAAAGAGGTTAAGATAGGTGATATCTTGGTATTTAACGGCAATAAGGCCCAGCCGATCATTCATCGGGTAGTTGGTATCCAGAAAATTGGCCGTGAGACATTTTACCAGACTAAAGGCGACCATAATTCCGACAGCATCAATCGGGACTTTGATGAAAGCAAGATTAGCTCAGACCGTCTTTATGGGAAAGGAGTGGTTAGAATTCCTTACCTGGGCTGGATCAAGATCTGGTTTGTTGATGCCGTTAAGCCTTTAGGGATTATTATTGAGAGGTAAACAAAATATAAATAATACAAAACCTCCAGGACTCCAAAAATGCCCCCGAGGATAACACAACCGGAATTTTTCTTTCACGCGAAAAATTATGTACGCTGATCTGCCTTTAAGGAGATTGAAAGCTTTACTGTACGCTAAGATAGTGTGCTTTACCTTTTTCTCTGGCGATTAAGGCTATTGATCTTTTCCAAATCAGCAATCAGGTCTGAAGCAATAAAGCTATAGCCTTTTTTTCGTTTCAGTAATTGGTCGCCCAGGAAGCCGTTAATGAATGATGCAGCGACTCCGCTTTTATATAATTCCCCCGATTTGGCTAAAAATCCCACGATTAAGCCGGCTAGCACATCTCCAGTCCCCTGCTTGGTCATGCCTTGGTTGCCAGTTCTATTGTAAGCAATGCGGTTAGGGGAAATAATCAGGTCGGTCGGGCCTTTAACAACCAACACATTGTTGTTTTGCAGAAAATAACGCAGATTGCCCTGCAACAGTTCGGCTTTTTCCTTGGCGTTGGCTGCTCTCAATTTAGGCAGCAGAAAATCTTTCCCGCTGGCTGTAAGCATAATTTCTAACTCTTTTTCATTGGGAGTAATGATTGAATATTTGAAATCTTTAAAAGAAAGCCCTTTCAGCGCATCGGAATCAATCACTTTGGCTCGAGAAGTTTTTTTAATGAAATAACTGCAGAATTTATCAGCTTTCTTGGTTATGCCGTTGCCAATCAAAACCACGTCATAGCGCTCGGCAAGCTTAACCATTTCCTTGGCTAATTTTACGGTAAACTGCCCTCTTACTTTTATTGTCAGCAAGTCTGGAGCAAACCGATTGGTGGCCCAGGCTACTTTTTCTGGAGCGGCAATAGTAACGCGGTCACAGCCGGCCCGCAAAGCCGCCAGCCCGGCCAGAGCGATGCTGCCGGGATTTTCTTCAGAGCCGCCGATTACAAGGACAGAACCGTTTTCACCTTTTTTGGAATCCCTTTTCCGGTCCATTAATTTTAAGACTTGATTGATATTCATTGGATATACCTACGGACTTATTCGTTGTAAATTTCTTATTAAATTGCTAGTAACCAAATGGTAGTGATAGGTGGTATATAAACTTTTGCTTTTGTTAATTACTATGCAGTGGTCATCGCGGGAGATTCGGTGCTAAATTAACAATTAAACGCTTAAATAGTATCTCGAGAGTAGTGAATCACTGAAAGATTAATATATCGGGCAATTATTTTTCTGAAAGGTGAATAAAAATGAATTATGATTCAATGATAGCACAAATAAAAGAAAGAGCTGGAGAAAGTGTCTTATCAGCCAGAGATATTGAACGAATTGTTCAAAACCTGGGTGGAACTGCTGTTAGATCTACCATTAGAAAGAATTTAAGAACTGAAAGATTGAGTCCTCAGGATTTAGGAGTTAATTTAGACAAGCAAACGTTAAGAAAATCTGGAAAATCTATTAGATACGTAAGAAAGCCCAATGGTTCCTGGAAGGATCACTTAAGAGAATTCTTGTAGATAACTTGCTATCTAAATCATTTGCTATCTTAAGGTTTTTATTACTTTCTTTGTTGAGTTTATCACCGTTTTTTAATTCTAAACTAAACTATCCGGCTCTGTAGAAAGTCTCGCTATGCTCGGTGGCCATCAGGCTCAGCATTAGCTTCTTAAGGCTGATAACCGGCCATCCCCGTAAGGGACATCCCCCTAGCCGGTGTAATTTTGCACCAGAAGATGCTTCGCAAATTGATGGCCACTACACTTTCTACAGAGCCAAACTATCCACAAATTTAATAAAGTTATTATCAAGTTACAGCTTGTGGGCCTGTAGCTCAGCTTGGTTAGAGCGCCGATTCCTTCAAGGAAGCGTAAGTCTTATATGACAGCCTTTGGCACAAGGTAGAGAATCCAAAGGCAGCTAAGCCAGCCGGAGCGCGGGAGTTCAAAAGCTTTAAAATAGCGGAAAGTCTCCTCAGGCCCACTTTTAGCATCAATTCTTCTGTAAATTATCGGCAGTAAATGCTGGGTTAAAAAACTAAAGTTGAAACCTTTTTTCAAGAAATAAACAGCAATAAAAAGCCAATCACCAGCATCAGCGAGCTAACTACAAAGCGCAGAACTTTCTGCGTATGACTGCGCCATTTTTCGGCTTTAGGATCATTGTAAGGCTCCTTGCCGCTGGCGTGCCGATCCAATCTATCAGCTGTGCGATAAAGAATAATTATCATAGCTACCGGCAAGATTAGAATGATCAAGGTATGGTAAAATAAATAGCCAAATAATTTGGGATTATAAATCCCGTCCAAAGACAGCACTCTCAGCAAAGTTAGCAGTTCGCTAACCCTGCCAGTAGAAAATACAGTTAGGATGAAGCTAAGAATTACCACTCCCACCGGTGTGAATAAGTAGCGGATATAATTAATTATATTTTTCTCAGCACTTTCAGAAAGATCTTCAAATACTACTTTCCAAGTGGCAAAAAAGCCCTTAATCCTGATAATGCTGGCAATAATGACAAAAATGCCGATGGCCTTGGAAATCCACACTGGCGCTTTAAACAGCAGGCCCAGGCCAAATAATATGGAAGCCAGGGCCAAGGTCAGCACGGCTAAAATCCCCCGCTGCAGGATATTTTCTTTTTTTCTGAATGAGCTTAGGATCATCAAGAGAACTAACAGCAAAGCAATCATTCCCGGCCTAAAGACATCCTTAAATGCTGCTTTAGTGACCATGCTTAGCGTCAATGTATCTAACACACCATAAGGTTCTTTTTCACCAATCAGGCCGATAGCTGTTTCACCCTCAATGGTCGGACAAGAATTATCCAGGTTATCTAGGATTCTTCCTTCTAGCAAGCTTACTAATGTTGATGATCCTACAAAATAGCTTCCCGGCAGAAACAATACCGGCAACCCGCGGGAGTTTTCCGGCACCCGATAGGAATTAAAATAATTTTCCAGCATTCTGGCCTTATCACGATTGTAATACACTTCAAATTTCTTAATTTCTAATGTGGGATATTTGGCTTTAAGAGAATCAAGATGCTGGTTAGCTGGAGCGCAGCCAGCGCAATTAGTGCCATAAAAATAAACCAGGCAGTCCGTTTCTTCAGCAGCTGCTAGGGGAAGTAAACTGATCAGAACCAGAACTATTAACAGCAATCGCTTACCTATCACCATATTACCTGGAAGAGCGATTAATTTTATAAACGTTTGCCCCGGCAAGGCTCTGTAGAAAATCTTGTTGCAATCGGTTAGCATAAAGCTCAGCACCTGATTCTGCTAGGTAAAGGCTGACATTCTCCGGATGAGGCAACCCTCTTGTCAGCTGAATATTTAACGATAGTAGTGCTTAGCAAATTGATGCTAACTACATATTCTACAGAGCCCCTTGGCAAAGGATGTTTTTTTTGTCCCACACCCAGTTATAGCGAATGCGTTAACTATACGAATATTAATCCACACAATTGCTATAAATTGGCTTAGTTGAATGACAGTTCATCAGGGTCATGAGAATATGCCGTATTCTATGCGCCCAAGTATCTCTTCCACAATAGTAATATTCCCTTTCTTGCAATAATCATAGGGCCTTTTGCCACCAAAACAAATCAAAGGTGAATAAAACCAGTTTCTAGCCTTGTCTTCATCTTCAGTACCCAGGGCATTCTTTATTTTTTCAACCAGACCCTTACCGGCCTGCCGATACATCTCCTCAGTTAGAAACTGGTCTAGTTCCTTAAATCTTTCTTCCTTAAGGAAATCATCTATTTTCATAATAAACTAGGGGCAGGGCTATTATTTAAATTTGCCGGACAGCACGGCTCTGTAGAAAGTCTCGCTGCGCTCGGTGGCCATCGGGCTCAGCACTAGCTTCTTAAGGCTGATAACCGGCCATCCCCGTAAGGGACATCCCCCTAGCCGGTGTAATTTTGCACCAGAAGATGCTTCGCAAATTGATGGCCGCTGCACTTTCTACAGAGCCGGACAGCACCATCTTTTTATTTGCTGGAGAAAGAATACACCCGCTTCCAATGTTTTCTTTATGATGACAATTTCAGCAAGAACTAATTTAGTTTTGCTATCAATGGCGGTCAGCCGATACTCCAAATGATCCTTTACTCTGGTGTACTTTTCATCGAAATGGATACGCCACTTAATTTTTGGAGTGCCAAGTTTCTGTTATTTGAAGATGACGTTTAATTGACTTAATCTACTGAAGGAAAAATTTATTAATAGCTTAACCATTACTATGGTTAAAGATGGTGAAAAATAGTGAAGGTAACTAAATTTCAGCGGCTGGCGGCGCTGGGCATTTTAATAATTTTATCTTTAACTGTCCTCATAACTGCTGTGCATAATAACAACTTCAGGCATCGTACTAATGAAGCCTGCAGTGCATCCTCAGATTGCAATAATTTTGATTATTGTGATCAAACCACCAGAACTTGCTTGTCAAAACGGGCAGATTACCAGTTATGTGCGGATAGTGAACAATGTTTAAGTTACCAAAGAGGCCAACGTAATGGCGGCTGCCTGGAAGTTCCGGCTAGGTCAATCGGGCCTACTTCAATCTTTGTGCCGTTAAGTTTTGAAGGCGGTAATCCAACCACTGCTACAGGAAAATTCTGTCTGCCGGCAATCAATGTCCTAAACAGCCAGGATACCAATCAAAACTGTTATGCTGATGGGCAGTGTCCACAGCAGGCAATTTGCCGCCAAGTTCAGGGATTGTTCATTAATAATCAGGGCTATTTGATCAGCCAGCAGAAATATTGTTTAGGTACTCGCTTTAGTCCAGACCTGGCTTGCAATGACCACGTGCAATGTACGAGTGGAATTTGTGAAGGAAATGTTTGCAGGGAAAGCCGTTTAGCTGCGGATGCAGTTTGCACTGTTGATGCGCAATGTTCATCTGCCAGATGCTTGAGAGGCCGTTGCCAGCGGGCGCCTACGCAGCCGGAATTAACCATGCGGCATCCAGTAGTACAATACGGCGGCATTGCTGAAATAACTTGGACTACTTTTGGTGTTGGCCCAGGGGGCTGTTCAGCTTCCGGTTCTGGAGCTAATGAGTTAAGATATCCTGCTAATTCTCCTACTGATACATGGAGTACAGTTAATCAGCATTCTGGCAGTTTCAGAGTTAGGTTAAACCAGCCCAGAACGTTTACCCTGACTTGCAGTAATGGCGCGGGAACGGCAACGCAAACAGTAACCATTGATCCGGTCACTGCGCCAAGAATTCCGAACCCCTTTGTTTACTATAATTTTGAGCAGGAACCGCCGCGCAATTTACAGCCAGACAGCTCGATTTACGGCCAGCCTGGTGAAATGGGCGGGGTTGCCAACGGGGAATTTAGGCTATCGAGCCAGAATCCTTTAAATGGAAATGCTTATGTCTTGGATGGGGTTGACGATCACATTAGAAGAGACATCAGGGGAGAGCATCTAGTCAATTTTGATTCACTTAATAATTTAGTTGGCTACTATTTTCCCAATGGCTGGACCATTTCGTTTTGGGTTAAGCCCAATAACTTAAGAAGCTTGAATGGTGACCGGGGGCTGTTAAGCTGGCGTGAAAATTTAATTGCCAGAGGCAGCACCCCGCAAACTTACAGTTCACAAGCTGACAGTTCTTATGTTTCTTATCTTAATCTTGACAGCGAAAATGGAAGGTTGAGATGGTATCTGGATGGCGAAGTTAGAGGGATAACTAACAATCAAAGAATGGTCAACAGCTGGAATAATATTGTGATAACTAATGAAGGAAACCAGTACTATCTTTTTTTGAATGGAAATTTACAAGATAGTTATGTTGACCAGGATAACAGCTTTACTGACCGGCAAAGAGGCGCAAGGACGCTTCACATTGGTGCAGCTGAGTCTAATGGCGCAAATGGATTGAACAATCCTTCTAGGTTCGGACCTCAGCCAGTAGTTTACTTTAATGGTTTGTTAGATGAATTCAAGTTTTTTAGTTATGGAATAAAAATAAACGATGTTTCCCTGATCTATCGTGAATTGGCTCGAGGCAAGGACAGAGATAACGATATGGTCTTTGATGTGGATGACAACTGCCCAGATAATGCTAACTCTGATCAGGCAGATAGTGATTCTGATCGGATCGGGAACGTTTGTGAAGTTACCAGATCAGATGGTCCTCCTGCTGGTATCACATCGGATGGTCCTCCTGCTGGTATCACATCAGATGGTCCTCCTGCTCGTATCATATCAAATAGTCCTCCTACATCGGATGGTCCAATAGCTGCACCCACAAGTACAATTAGAATAGATCCCAGTACCCGGCCTCCCAGTGGCTTATCGATAGTTAGCCGTATGGGGCTGATAAGGGAGATAATTAACCAGATTATTGGCAATACTTGCACGGACTTAACTGTTCCTGGCTGCTCGCAATCGGATGTTGATTGTAATGGCTTAGTGGATGTTAGGGACGTTTTTGCTGGCATTGATGCGTTAAAAAATAATCAAGTTCCGTCCAGCTGCGATTAAGAAAACTGTTGTTGATAACTGAATTTTTTTCTGGCTAAAATATATAAATACAGGTTTAAATCAGCTGACTTATGTTAACTGCAGCAGCCAAGGCCGAATTAGAGAAACAGCAATACCGCATCATTGGGACGCATTCTGCTGTAAAAACCTGCGGCTGGACCAAAACAATGATTCGCGGCCAAGGCGGATGCTATAAATTAAAGTTTTATGGCATTATGAGCAACCAATGCATGCAGATGACTACTTCCATCAGCTGTGCCAACCGCTGCACCTTCTGCTGGCGGGGATATAAGGCTCCGGTAAGCAAGGAATGGAAATGGGAGATTGACGATCCGCAACAGATTTATGAAGAAAGTATCCGGGCTCACCATAAATTGCTGGTTGGATTTGGCGGCAGTGAAGGAGCTAACAAGACGGCTTATGAAAAATCCAAAATAGTTAAACATGTAGCTTTATCCTTGACTGGTGAACCAATTATTTATCCCCGAATTAATGAACTGTTGAAACGATTCAATAAGGAAGGCGTTTCTACTTTTTTGGTTACCAATGCCCAATATCCAGAACAAATCAGGGATCTTCAGCCGGTTACACAGTTATATTGTTCATTAGATGCACCGGAAATTAAATTACTCAAAGAAGTAGATAAACCGTTATTTGCTGATTTCTGGGAACGATTAAATCAAAGTTTGGAATATTTAGCACAAAAAAAAGGAAGAACCTGCATCAGGCTGACAGTAATTAAAGGAATTAATGACAAAATGCTTGACAAGTATGCCGAGATGATCAATAAAGGCAATCCTGATTTTATTGAAGTGAAAGCTTACATGCATGTCGGGCCGTCCCAACAGCGGCTAAATAAGAATAACATGCCTCTTCATGAGGAGATTGTCTCTTTCTCTAAAGCTCTGTCCAAGCATCTAGATCATTACAGTATTGTTTCGGAACATATTCCTTCCAGGGTGGTGATGTTTGCCCAGAAAAAGTATTTTATCAATGGTGAATGGCGCACTTGGATAGATTTCCCAAAATATCATGAGCTGGTAAATTCCGGACAGGAGTTTAGCGCGATGGATTATAGCATTAGGACTCCGCAGGCGGGATTGTCGGGGAAAGGAACTTTGGACGGCATGCCGGAGCAGGTGAGAGAAAAATTCCTGCAAGAGAATCCTGGGTTTGTGAACGAGAAAGACGAAGAGTTAGGCTTTTATTCTAGCGCAGATTAAAGTTATGCAATTAAGTAATCGCTGCAGGAAAGCAATCATTACAGTAAAGAAAAATTATTATTGATATAAACAATCTTTTACAGCATGCCCGGCTCATTGCAGGAAATTGTTCTAACTGGCGGCCCTTGCGCCGGAAAGACGACCAGCCTTTGCCATCTGGAGGAGAAATTACAGAACAACGGCTATCGTGTTTTTAGCGTTCCGGAAGCGGCCACTAGGCTGATTCATCCAGGAATTCCTGATCTTGGTGAAATAGCTAGGAATAATCAGGAGTTATATGTAAAAATTCAGCGCTGTATTCTGCTAAAAAGCTTAGAAGAAAGGCGGCATTATCAGAAATTAGCCCAATTGTTTGTTGATCAGGGAAACAAGGCGGTAATTATCTATGACCGGGGAATCATGGACGGCCAGGCTTATCTTAACCACTCGTTGTTTGCTTCGCTGCTTGAAGAAGAAAATATCAGTTTACCTCAAGCTCGCGATAGCTATGACGGTATCTTTCATCTGGTTACAGCTGCGGAAGGTGCTGAAGAATTTTATACTTTGGAAAACAATGCTGCCCGTAAAGAGACAGCTGAACAAGCTAGAATTTTATGCCAGGAAACACAGCAGGCCTGGGTTGGCACGCCTCATTTAAGAATCATTGACAATTCTGCTGGCTTTGAAAATAAAATCAAGCGATTAGAACAGGCGGTATATCGAATTATCGGCATTCCTGTCCCTTTAGAGATCGAGAAGAAGTATTTGCTAGCGGCCACTCCGCCATTAACTAATTTACGGCCAGTCCAGACGGTAGATATAGAACAGATGTACATCCTTACTCCCGAAGGCCAGGAGATGCGTATTCGTAAGAGAAGCCAGAATGGCTCTGCCCTTTATTATTTAACCAATAAAAAAACACTAAGGGCTGGCGTTCGCGTGGAGACTGAGAAAAAAATAAGTTCACTAGATTATCTTAGGCTCAGCCAGCAGCGTGATCAAAGTACTGGCATAATTAAGAAGCACAGGCATTGTTTTATCTATAATGCCCAGTACTTTGAATTGGATACCTTTATTGAGCCGCAAAATTGGGCTGGATTAGCGCTGTTAGAAATCGAATTAACTGAAGAAAATGACCAGGTAACACTGCCTCCCGGAATACAGATTGTCCGTGAAGTGACCGGCGATAAAAATTTTTCCAACCATTCTATCGCTAAAAGAGCAGATCAAAGTGTAGAAGAAAACTTGATGCATGCTAAAAAGTAAAAAGAAAGTGAAAAGGAGATTATTTCTTAAGTATCCCATAGCCAATCAGCCTGAACCTGTCGCCAACTTTCCTGGAGATAGTTATTCTATCGCCGATATTGGCGCAGATGGGCTTCTTTAAAATGCAAGTGGTGCACTTTTTGGAAGGGTCTACCACTACGCCGACAGTAGCCGCGGAATTGACATTCAGCATGAGGATTTCATTTTTAGCCAGCGGCTTCACTTCAGTTTCATCTTTGCTGCCAACAACACGGTCTAACAACTGTGTTTCTAAAACGATTTGGTAGTGAACTGGCGGCAGCTTGCCGGGAATTCCTACAACTGATCCAACCAGCGAATCAGATTTTACAATGGTCGGGTCAAGCATCGTGCCGAGAGCCATGCTTCCGCCAGGCAGGATGGTTTCAACAGCAACTCCTCCTGAAAAGATGTGCTTGATTTCAGTGGTAATGATCCGCCAAATCTTCTTATTTTTTTCTTCCACCATATAGCCTGGAGCTATTTCAATGGTATCCCCGACAGTGAAACTTCCCTGCTTCACCGTTCCGCCTAAAACTCCGCCCACCAGCTGTTCTGGCGCCGTTCCAGGTTTGTTGACGTCAAAAGATCTGGCTACCAGCATGATCTGATCCGCTTTAACATCCCGATAAGGGGTAGGGATAAATTCCTGGATGGCCTGCAGGAGAACATCAATATTAATGTTAGCCCGAGCTGAAATAGGGACAATGGGAGCATGATGATAATTGCTTTTTTCAAGAAATTCTTTAATCTGCTGGCAATTTTTTAAGGCTTCATCTGAAGAAACCAGGTCAATCTTATTCTGCACTACCACTATATTCCTGATACCGGAAATCTGCAGGGCAGTTAAGTGTTCTTTGGTCTGCGGCTGGGGGCATTTCTCGTTGGCGGCTACCAGCAGCAGGGCTCCGTCAACGATAGCTGCTCCTGAAAGCATCGTGGCCATTAATGACTCATGTCCTGGCGCATCCACCAGCGATATTTTTCTGATGAATTTAGTTTCTTTGCTGCATTGAGAGCATTTATCCTTGGAAGTATGCAGCTGGCAATGGCCGCAATAATAAATAGAGAAGTCAGCATAACCCAGCCGGATGGTGATTCCTTTCTTGAGCTCTTCCGAATGGGTGTCGGTCCATTTAGTGCTGAGCCTTTCGGTTAAAGTAGTTTTTCCATGGTCAACATGGCCAACTAGGGCAATGTTTAATTCTGGCTGCACTGATTGTTTTTTTGGCATTTAACTGCTGGTAATGATGAGTGTTTTATAAAAGTTTGGTGCTTGGGTGCGTATTAGGTCTTCTTTCGACTTTTGCGCCGTTTCAGCTGTTAATAATGCATAATTATGGGATTTTTATCTCTTGAACCCAGAAAAATCACCAGATACACGCCTCACCCAGCTTCACAAGTTGGCGCAAAAGTCACAGACTTAATATTTACATAATATTTACATAATTATCCAAATCTAATCGGTTAGTTTGTATTTCAATTAACGTCTGGCTGTAAAGGGCGTGTTCCAGCTTCAATACTCTGGAGGCCAAACTGTCAGCAGTATCATTGGGCAATACTTTAATCTTAGCTTGCGCCAAAATTCGTCCTTGATCATATTCTTGATTAGCCAGATGGATAGTAACTCCAGCTTCAGTATCTCCATAATCTAGAACTGCTTGGTGAACCTTCAGTCCATACAGCCCTTTTCCGCCATGTTTGGGAAGCAAAGAAGGGTGGATGTTAAGTATTCGGTTATGGTAAGCTTCTAACAGTTGGCTTCCAACTTTTTTCATGTATCCGGCCAGTACGACTAAATTAACTTGATGTTCCTGCAAGGTTTTAATTATGGCCAGGTCTAATGATTTATATTTCTGCGGGAAGTTTTTTTCATTGAGGCAGTAATGGGGAATATTTTTATTTTTGGCCAGTTCCAGCACTCCCGAGTTGGGATTATTGCTGATGATTACTTTCGGGCTGGCCCGCAGCCGGCCTTGCTCAATACTTTCCATGATAGCTTTAACATTGCTGCCGTCATGGGAGGCCAGAAAGCCTAGATTAAGGTTCATGTTCTATTAGTAACTAGCTCGATGAAGTTTATTAATTGTGAGGGTGGTTTTAAGTTAATTTTATTGTCTTTTGTTAGCAGCTTATCAAATTGGACAAGCAGCTTATCAAACTATTTCAAGAAGGGCCATAACAACCTTTAAATAACTTATTTCCTTTCTTCTTATTAAAACAGATGGTGCAGACCTTATTAACTATTTTAGTGTGCTTGGTGGTGGCTTACTTTTTTGGGGAATTGCTGCATAAATTTAAAATCCCCCGGATAGTCGGACAAGTTGGGGCTGGTTTGTTTCTAGGAATCGAAATTATCAAGAAAATATTGTTTACCACCGAAGGCTTGGAAACGCTGTCCTTCCTGGCGCATTTGGGAATAATTCTGTTATTTTATTATGTTGGCTTAGAGGTTGATTTTAAAACTATGTTCAGGACTGCTAACCGATCGATATTAATATCGGCCTTTAATACTTCCTTGCCGCTGCTTTTAGGGTTCCTGGTCTCGTATTTCTTGTTTGATCTGGGCGTTATTGCCGGATTAATCGTTGGCTTATGTTTGTCAGTAAGCGCCCAATCAATTAGCATTGAATTGCTGGAAGAATTAAGGCTAATTAAAACTAGGATCGGAATGTTGATCATCAGCGCAGGGATGTTTGATGATATCATAGAGCTGTTTGTCATCACTGGAATATTGTCGGCTATCCAGTTAGGAAAAAATAAATTGGCTTTGCTCACTTTGTTCTTTGATACTTTGATTTTTGTGTTAATTATCGTAGCCGCTCGTCTATGGTTTATCCCGTTTATCTTGTCCTTTTTTGGCAAGGAGCATTCCAGCACGGCCAGATTTACCGCTTCTATGATCATTGTATTATTAGTGGCCTCGCTTTCTGAAGTGCTGGGCTTAGGCCTGATTATTGGCGCCTTGGTAGCCGGGATGATTGTTCGCCAAACGATCTTTAAGGATAAAGTGCTTTCCAGCTGGCAGGAGCATGATATTGCCAATTCAGTCCATATTGTGGCCTTTGGATTTTTAATCCCGTTATTTTTTGTATGGATTGGCCTTTCGGTCAATTTATCTTTGGTTGTAGAGAACTTCTGGCTGATATTTCTGCTGTTTGTTTTAGCTATCGTCGGAACAGTCGGTGGCACGATCTTGGCCATGTTATTGACCAAAGGAACGGCTAAAGAAGGATTGCTGCTGGGCATAGGCTTAAGCCCAAAGGGAGATATCGAACTAGTAATAGCCGCCTTGGCCTTGGAATCAGCTTTGATTACGCAGTCAATTTTTGCTGCTTTAGTGATGATGTCTATGCTTACAACGATCATTTCGCCGATTCTATTTACTTTGCTCAGTGCAAGATATGTTAAAAAAAATGGGGCTAAATTTTCTTAAGCAGCTTTTAACCAGGCTTGGTCATGTCCATGGACTAGCTAAACTTTTATAAAATGAAACACACTTCCAATCATCATGCCCAAAAAGAACACTCAAGGCCTCACTGTCAGCCGAGGCCAGGATTTCAGTGAATGGTATACGCAACTCATCCAGAAAGCTGAATTAATTGAGTACAGCCCTGTTTCCGGCTGCTACATCTTAAGGCCCAATGCCTATTCTATCTGGGAAAAAGTGCAGCATTATTTTGATGCCCTGATTAAGAAAGACGGGGTGCAGAATAGCTATTTCCCCCTGTTCATCCCGGAAAGCCTGCTGATTAAAGAGAAAAATCATGTTGCCGGGTTTGCTCCGGAAGTAGCCTGGGTAGAAAGCGGCGGACATAGCCAGTTAGGGGAAAGATTGGCCGTGCGCCCAACTTCTGAGACGATTATTTATGATGCTTATGCCAAGTGGATTCGCTCTTATAAGGATCTGCCGCTGCGACTTAACCAGTGGTGCAATGTCGTGCGTTGGGAATTTAAGCACTGCACGCCGTTTTTAAGAAGCCGGGAATTCTTATGGCAGGAAGGGCATACTGCTTTTGCATCCCGGGAAGAAGCAGTACAGGAAACTGAAAAAATGTTGGATTTTTATGAACAAGTTTTTAAGGACCTATACGCCTTGCCAGTTCTCAAGGGGAGAAAATCTGAGGGGGAGAAATTTGCTGGAGCTGATTTTACTCTTTCGGTAGAAGCGGTTCTGCCTAACGGCAAAGCCATTCAAGGCGCCACTTCACATCACTTGGGCCAAAATTTTGCCAAGGCTTTCGAAATCTCTTTTATCGATGCTCTAAATAAAAAACAGTATGCCTGGCAAAACTCTTGGGGCCTTTCCACCCGCTCCATCGGAGTCATGATTCTGATGCATTCTGATGATAAGGGCTTAGTTCTTCCACCGAGCCTTGCTTCAGTTCAAGCAGTGGTGGTGCCTATTTTGTTTGACGACTCTAAGAAAAAGGTGCTGGCTGCCGGCAGGAAAATTAAACAGCAGCTGGAATCTCAAGGGATTACCGTACATTTTGATGATCGTGAAGGCTATTCCCCCGGCTGGAAATTTAATGAATGGGAAGTTAAGGGCATTCCTCTCAGAATTGAAATCGGTCCCCGGGACTTGGCTAAAAAGTCAGTCATGATCGCTCGTCGAGATACCGGAGATAAGAAAGAGTACACATTTTCTGAAATCAAGTCGGCAGTGCCATGGCTGCTGAAAGAGATCCAATCTTTTTTATATAAAAAAGCTGAAAAATTACTGGAAAAAAAATTAGTGAAGGTTAAAAACATCAAAGAAGCTGAAGTTCAAATTAAGGATGGGAATCTGGTCTATGCCCAATGGTGTGGCGCTGCTGGCTGTGAAGAGCAGTTCAAGGAAAAAACTGGTGCTAAATCATTGAATTCGCCTCTTAAGCAGCCCAAGGTTTCCGGCCAGTGTTTCAACTGCAGCAGTAAAGCTAAATCCAGGTTTTATTTTGGGAAGAGTTATTAAGATGGAATAGTTTAGACCCACGAAAGTTATTGCTTCTCAATATACATTTTTCTTGGTCTGCAGATTGAAATACTTTTTTATAATGGCCTGCAGGCTTAACATCCGGTAAGCCAAGCTATCGGCATAATTCCCAATTTGGTGGTAATACATTTTATCATACCATTTGCCTAGAACTTTATTGAATGGGTTCTTGGAAAACTTTTTCTTCCAATCAGTGTTCAGGTATCCATTCATCACTATCAGTATGCGCGCCTGCGACAGCTTATTTTTTCCTCTTTCAGTCTGTACTTCTATTTCCTTCAGATCCCAGATGTGGACTCTGAAAGAAACCTTGAATTCTAAGTAATCTGTAACTTTTTTGGTTAGTTCCCATTCCAATTCCTGTTCTGCTCCAGATGGTTTTGGTACTTTGTGCTTGAAGGTTTTCTCATGCCACATATACCCTTCGTTTTTGGCCCAGTCGATGACTGCGGCATACAAGGCCTCAAAATCAAACAAGCCGCTGTACCTTATAGTTAGCTGCGGCATATCTTCTTTCATGGGATAAATTCAAGGCATTAAGATATATAAATGTTACTTGGCACAAATAGACTGAATTAATTCATCTCTTCTGCTTAAGCTTTATTCTATAAACAACATAATTACCATTAACCCCATGCCCAACAGCAAGGAAAAAAAATGCAGCAGTGAGCTTTTCCAACTGCATTCTTTGTGCAGTTCAGGGATCAAATTGGCGCCGGCAATGTAGATGAAGCCGCCAGCGGCAAAAGGAATGCTTACGATTAAAAACATCTCTGAAGCATTTCCCAAGGCTATTCCCAGGACAGCTCCTAATACTGCAGTGGTAGCCGTGGCAAAGTTAACCAGCAGGGCTTTGTTTCTGCTGAATCCAGAGTAAATCAAAACGCCAAAATCGGCCAACTCCTGGGGGATTTCATGCAGA
>DATDXK010000097.1:0-7769 GCA_035289345.1 Candidatus Nanoarchaeia archaeon | reverse complement strand
TATCAACCCAACTATTGCCGCAAAGAGTAACCGCAGGATTGGGACAATCACTAAAAGAAGCCCCTACTAAACTAGAACAACTATTTCCCGTCAGAAAATTACCACTGCCGCCGCTAAAGGTAGTTGGAGGAGTACTTGTGCAGGCCACCCCATTTTGAAAATTCCCGCATAAAGTATTCTGGCCGAAACCAGTATTTGTCGAGCCGCTAAAAGATATCCCTACCGGGCTTCCGGAGATAACATTAAGATAAAAATCATTTTTATCCGTTGCCGCAACGGTTATTCCTGCTTGCCTGCCAGAAACAGTGTTCTCAAAAAAAGAATTCATGCTGCTTCCTTGCCCAACGGAGATTCCTGTCTGTGCCGCGCGAATAATGTTCCTGCTGACAACACTTTCCGTGGTACTATCCATCGCCAGACCTATAGGAGCAGAAATTTTATTTTTATCAACTAACAAACGTTGTGAAGCTGAAAGAGAAATACCCTGCCCCATACTTCCCGATTGTATAATGACATTATCATTAAGAACAATGCCGCTGCTGCCTTCAACTTCTATGCTGCGCTGTGGAAAACTAAGAAACTGACATCCTGTCACCTTAACACCTTCCACACCATTCACATTCATGATACGCACTCCTTTTGCTAGCGGATTGCTTCCTGTGAACGTAAATCCTCCTCCAGCAGTGCAGCGAATGCCGACGTTATCAACTGTAATTGTCACGCAGGCATTATTTGATAACGCGGAATCAGCGACAGAAAGAACAGTGTTAAGAGTATAGACTCCTGGCGCAGTGATTAGACCACAACTTGTGAGTGGTATTGATGGTCCACCAACAGTTTCCCCGAATGCCCGCCCTGCCAGTCCCTTCTTAGAAGCTGGAAACAGAAACGAGAACCCTATGGCTAAAATCACAACTGCTATCATTACTATCAGCCCTGTTTTCTTGAAAGAAGAAATCTGAGAGCCAGAAATAACAGAGCGAGATAGTTTACTCTTACTTGCACTAACCTCATTTAACTTCATCTAATTCATCCTTTTTTTTCAACTTTAAGAGAAAATCTTGCCATTTATATACTTTTTCTTTTGTTAATTGGCGACATAAATAAGCTATGGATTATTGGTTGAAACTGAATTAATCCTTAACGAGAGTTTATAACCTTGCTTTATAATTTATTTTTGTCGTAAACTATGTGGGCACATTTCACTTTCTGAGTGATTTTTGATATTTTAGCAATTTTCACGAACCTAGAGAACGCCGTTTTTCTTTTTAGGTATGTATTAAGTCTTCTTTCGACTTTAGCATCAGTTCGCCTTTGGATGTTGCAACTCAAAGGCAAAAATTCCTTTTGGAACATGAAAATAAACAGAGATTTATTTTCAGTACTGAAATGTGATATTTTTCACATTTCATGAATTCCCTTTTTGCTGGATCTTAATTGGCGAGAAGGCCCACGGGTTGATGTTAAAGCCCCAGACTTAATACATACCTTTTTATGAGCAGACCAAAGATGTTAATGGATTAATCACCTTATCAATTAACCGGAAAATATCTCCAAAAGTAATCTCTCCAGCCCCGTCAACATTAGCCCTAAGCCGTTCATCGGCAGTAAGCGGTTGTCGATTCACTACATGAGCAATCAGGCGGTTAATATCAGCAATATTTATTATGCCATTGGCGTCAATATCGCCGCAAGCCGCGGCTGGAGGCGGAGCGCTGACGCAGGCGCCCTCAAGACAATTGCAGTTAACTACTTCCGATCGTAATAAACCAGCAGCGGCGCTATCTGGGTTAATATATCGTCCATTCGCTGACCAGCAATAAAATTCACGCAAGGCTGTTGCTGATTCGCAAACGTCTGTTTGGGAGATACCATCAACCATGTTCGAAGTGCCCCTAATTTGAGTATTATATCCCGAATATCTCAAACCTACGCCTCCGGCAGGAGGATTGTTGGCCTGATTAGGCTCATTACGGTCGCTGGAACAATAATAGAGCATCGGAGTGGTTTCAACTGGGATTACAAATGAGATTTGATAATTTTGGGCGCGCACATTGCCAAAATTATCCCGGCAATTAAAAAAATAAATGTATCCCTGCGGTTCTAAACCGTTAATAACAGAAGAATGGCTCGTGCCTCCTGTCGTGGCAAATGGATTGATCAGCGAATTATAAGAACCGCCATCAATACGATCATATCTGCAAGTTGCTGGTTCATTGGTAATTACTCGCAAGGTAGCAGAAGTAGAGGTTATATCCGTTGCTTGTTGACTGGTAATTGTTGGAGGAGCCAAATCCTGCTGCCCTTCCGGAACACAGCGGGATTCTCCGATACTATTGCCTGGCTGGACGACATAACCTGGCAGGCAGTAAGCATGGCAAAGATTACGACTTCCAACTGTAGCTGGACACTGGCCTTGGTTGTCTAGCAAATTGGTAACAATACGATCATCTAAGTTTGCACCATTAACTTCGATAGTACAAAGCTGGGAACTTGGCACTTTTCCCAAACATCCTCTCCAGTAATTATGATTTTGAAGTGCATCTGTACGATATAAATTAGCTATTTGCCTCATTGGCAGCGCTTCACGAAATATTTTTATTTCATCTATGCTGCCAGTGAAAGGTGGGATATTTAAAAAATCACGAACCCCACCAAACAAAAGCATTTTTCCGGTTTGAAAAAGAATATTTGATTGGGTCCCTTCAAACTTTAAATGACCATTGATATAAACACGATAAGTTAGAGTTTGCTGATTTGACTGCGGCTGGATGGAGAAAACAACCTGATTCCATCGTGAACCATAAAACGGGGATAATATTATACCGCCTAAACCGCCTGCACTCACAGTCATAATTTGGCCACCTGAAGAAGGATTTAAAAGGATATTCAAAATTCTTCCGCCTACAGAATCAGCCCAAACCAATAAGTCCTCATTTCTATTACTTCCCGGCTTAACCCAAAATGAAACGGTAACTCCATTAGAAAAAACCGGGTCGCGGATATCTAAAGGAAGAGAAACAACATCATCAACACCATCCAATTGGTAGAATCTAGGTCCAGGTTGGTTTGAATCTATTGAAGGTATTAGAGTTGGATTTCCTTGCAATCTGCCGGGCAAATATTCTCCCAGCCTGTTTCTCGTGCAAACTTGAGGAAAACGGCAAGAGCTTTCAGGACCGCCGGGAAATATTTGTCTCCCAGCTGATTCACCATTTATTTCTGGCCGTTCAAAATCCAAATGAGCTAAAAGACAGTTATTTTCATTCCCAGAGCAAGCGGGAGGAGAAACTGGACGCAAAGTAACCTGTACGGTCTTGGAAATGGGAGTGCTACTTTCCCTATTAGTGCAAGAAAAGGTAAACGACGTATCCTGAGTAATTGGCCCTATTCTCTGAGAAATAGGAGTTTCTGGTCTCCATAGCAAAGGATAGGGCGCAAAGGAACGGTCCTCCCAGTTTTGCAGAGAATACGTCCAGAGGCCTGGAGGATTGCTAATTCCCGTGCAGGAAACTGGACCGCTGTTGACGGTATCCGCCATAACATTCCAGTTTAATTCAATTGTTTCTCCCCGATAAACACTAATTCTAGTAGCATCAGCTGCTGCTGGCGTCCCGTCAATATTTCCCCAAAGGTCAGAACGAATGGTAAACCCGATTTGGGGTTGTCCTTGCCGCAAACGGCAAACTCCCGGACTGTAAGGCACGACAGCGCGATCTTCTCCAGCGCAGGCATCAGCACTACTCTGAGGATCGTAGCCAAAACATTGGCGGTCAAAAAAACAGGCGCCGCGAATGGTTACGTCAGGAGCGACCCCTCCCAAATGGTTGGCTGACGAAATCAAGGCCCGCTGGCAAATTTTTTTATCTTCAAAATCAGCCTTGCGATCGCAAATGCCATTAGAACATTGTTCTTGGTTGTAACACTGCTGGCCATCATAACTAGGAAAAAGTGTAGGTCCGCGATAGATAGGAAGGCAATAATATTGTCCTGCAATTAATTGAGGGTTATTTCCTCGCTGATCAGTTTCCGCCGGCAGGCATCTGCTTTGCAGATCAACAGGATTGGTTGTTGCTGAGAATGGAAGATTAGGATTTCTAAGAATTCCTAAGCACTGTTGATCTCTCCGATCAGCAGGCTCATCTGCATTACAACGTCGGTAATTAATCAATTTTTCGGTGCATACCGTTTGCCTGGCAATTCGAGTTGTGCCATCATAAAAATCGGAAGAAGGACAATAAGCATTTTCCACGCAATGATTGGAAGCGCCAATTGGACAGCCGACAGAGCCAATTGTTAACTGATGATCAGCCAGCAAGAAAGTTGAATTTAATAAAATTAAAACAATCGCCATGATCCACGCTCTTTTTTTAAACATCACTACGATAGCAAGAAAATAATCTTTATATATTTTTCCTAAATTTAGGGCGTTATTGAAAAGTGTTTGGAGCACCACTTGCGGAGACCACTTGAAGTATGAAATAAAGCTGACAAGGGGGGTTACCCCATCCGGGGAACGTCAGCCTTCAAAGAAATAGTCTAGGTCGTAGCTGGTGCTCCACAAGTGAAACGAGAACTTTTCAATAATGCCAAATTTAGAGGTTGTTGCGAAAGTCTGTGCTGGGGTATAATTTGCCAATGAAGCTAACCTTGTAGAGTTCAGCAATTCGACTTGAGCGGAGCGAAGTTGAGAGGCGGAACAAGCCTCTCACCAGCACTAATGAAGAGTTTCGCAACAACCTCTTAAATCTGATACTATTCAACTCCATGAATGACGGCAAGGCCAAGATGCTTGCGAGGAACTGCTATTGCTATGCATCTGTTGACAGTTGGTTTTCTTCTGATAAAAAATTTTATTTTTATATTGAGATTACCGCCAGAAAACCACTGAGCGAACGGCCCGCCGTCATTCATTCGCTAAAGAGAAAAGCATCTTTCGTTTCATTTTCTGTTACTCGCTATTTGAAATTTGCCTCTTATCTCGTTAATCTTCTTCTCATTCAATTTAATAAGAATCGATTTGCACTTAACCAAGAATTCCGGAGTTTTTCGCATCATCTTATGGTATTGCTCATCTGGAACGGTTCTATCAATATAATATTGAGAATCAATTCTTGCTTTTAAGGAATCTTCAGTAAAATTTAACTCAGACTCTTCAAAATAATCTTTAAGGAATTTTTTTGCGAATTCAATAGTGCAAGAGTGAATTTCACATTTTACCCCTATTTTTGTAAGAAGGGCATAAAGCGAAAAGTAAATTGTATAGTATGCCGTTGAAATTTTCCAATCTTTGATAATATTCACTCTCATAGATTCCAAAGCTTCTTCAGCTTTCTTAATGTAAGCGTTGGTAAGATCTGAATTTGGCTCAATTAAACTTAATCCTTCTTTCTTTCCAGCACACCATTTTATTTTATCCATTTTTGAATACCTTTTGTATAAATTGCTCTGCATTAATAAAAACAACATGATTTTTTAATATCTCCTTCAGGAGAATATCTTTAGCCAAATTTTTCTCAAATGTTTTTAGGGGATAACATTTGATACTTATTTCTACACCTAAATTTCTGGAAACTGCTTTTATCTCGTCTTTGTTATAATTTCCAGCAACAAACACATCTAGATCAGAACCTTCTTGTTCCAGCCCTTTAACATAACTCCCAAAAATAATTCCCATTCCTTTAACCTGCGGAGTGATCTTGTCTATAATCTCTTTAATTAAAAGCCTGTTTTGTAAAAATGCAATTGATTTATATTGCTCTGCAAAAACAAGATACTTTTTAGTAAATTCGCTGGGATTGATCTTATAGGCTTTAATTTTTCCTTTTGTTTTTGATTCTACTATTCCTTTATTCTCTAAATCTTCAAGAATAAGCTGGGCGGTTCTCGGGCTTATTTTTAACAATTTTTCAACTTCCCGAATATAATACTCTCTCTTAAAATCGTTTGTGAATAGAGATAACACCTGCAAGGTGTTTTCCGTCATTTTAATTTTTCCATACATATGTATGATTAATCATACAACAATATATAAATCTTGCGGTGATTTAATACGCACTCTTTTCAGCAAGATAGAAATTAATTCCTTCGCAACGCCTTTTCAATCTCTTTTTCTGTCCATCCCTCATCCACTAACGCATTTCGAATATACGTATCGGATTTGCCTCCGCTACGCGCCTGTCCTATCCAAGCCGCGAGTTCTGAATTTACTTTACCTTTCCTTTTGATAAACAAAACAATAATGACGACGAGAATAATTAATATTCCCAGAGCAATGCCGCCCCTAACTGCAAATTTTTGATATTTGCTTAAGAAACTTGGAGGAACTGCTGGCGGCCGTCGTGTGACTGGTTCTTGTCCGAAAGGGGGAAAAGTTGAAGGAGGCGCTGCCACTGGTTCTGAAATTTTGCGGGGAGTGAATCCTACTGTAGGCGCATCGCATCGTTTCTCTGTCTCCGGCCTTTGAACAAAAGTCCCGCATTTATACTCATCATCACAGGTTCTATACTGAGAACCGGAACGGCATTCGCTCCACAGGGAACATACCCACGACTCTTGACAGCTGGTGCAAGATCTTGCCTCGACTCGAGGTTTTCGATCACATTGATTTTCGTCAGTGCAGGTGCGCGACTGTTTTAAAGTAGCATTGCATAATCCCCAGGCATCGCAACTCCAGGAAGATGTGCACCTGCGGCGGCCGCTTCCAGATCCAGAAGAAGATGAATCTCTGCCAGTATCACCGCCGCCTCCGTCTCCACCACCGTCGCTTCCGTCGCCTCTTCCGCCACCTACTCTAGTACAAGTTGAAAGCCCGCCTGCATTTTCCGTACATCTCCAGCCCGATTCGACTGTACACGTTGCAGAACAGCCATCACCATTGCTTGTATCACCATCATCGCAACCTTCATTTCCATTCTTGATTCCATCGCTGCACGTGGGAGGAAGATCCGGCGGCCCTTGTATATTCAAACAATTATTTGCATTAACGCAAAAGTTTGCCGTCGCATTTGAACCTTCTTGGCAAAAAGCTTCAAGCACATATCTCCCGTCGCTTAAATCTGAGAAGGTGTTATAATTCACTATCCAAGTTCCATTTCCGACGGCAATATACACTAACCGCGAAGGATTTTCCGCATTGCGAATATGCACGGTACTGCTGTTTCCCACCGCGCAGCTCACGCTGACTTCCACCCTATTGTTGCTGCCACGATCATAAAGGGGCGGGCTTTTGTCAAGTGTTAAGGTAAGCTCGCCCAGTACCGCCGACATTAAAAGCATCAGTACTAATATGTAAAATGTTTTTTTCATCATCGTGGTAAATGAGTTATCGTGACATTAGATCCCGTGATAGTATATTGTGAACCGCGGCAGGTTTCTCCCGTTCTGCAATCTGCAGTTTGCTGGCAACATAACGTTCCGCTCGGTCCATCTAGTCCCGCGCAATCAGCATCCAGGCAATCAATCTGCCCATCATCATCATTATCTTCTCCATCAGCGCAGGCTTCATTAGCGACGCAATCACCATTGCGCAACGTAAATCCTGAACTGCAAACATATAGGCAACTTCCAAATCCACGACAACGTTCGACGACAGTTCTCGGAGTATCGACGGTCAAACTTTGCCTATCTCCTGGACATAACTCTGCATGTTGTGAAACTGTCCCTTTACATCGTCCTTCCCTGCATAAGGGTATGGCTTCTGTTGTATCCCAGACACCTTGACCGAGAGTGGCGCAATTTGCGGCATTACAAGCGGCTTTATTGGAAGA
>DATDXK010000096.1:0-5853 GCA_035289345.1 Candidatus Nanoarchaeia archaeon | reverse complement strand
TGGCTCAGCAAAAAATAATCAATCCGCCAGCCGACATTTCGTCTTATTAAATTGTTCCAAAAGCCCCAATAAGTGTACTGCCCAGGTTCCTTATTAAATTCCCGGAAACTATCGATGAATCCCCGGTCAAGATATTTTTGAAAGCCGTCAATCTCAATCTGCGTATAGCCGGCAGTCTTATTGTAATTGCTCTCAGGATTAGCTAGATCAATGGCCCGATGGGCTACATTTAAATCACCGCAAAGAATAATTGGTTTGTTATGGTCCAGGCCCAATAAATATTGCAAGAATTTCTTATCCCATTCCTTCCGGTAACTAAGCCGAACCAAGCCTCTTCCGGAGTTAGGGGTATAAACTGTGATTAAATAAAAATCGGCAAATTCCAGGGTAATTATCCGCCCTTCGCCACGATGGCTCTCTTTATCGACCCCATACATTACTGAGAGAGGCTTTATCCTGCTGAATATGGCCGTGCCAGAATATCCTTTTTTTTCCGCAGAATTCCAATAATGATACTCATACTGCTGGAGCAGCTGGTCAACTTGGTTAGGATGAGCTTTAGTTTCCTGCAGGCAGAGGATGTCAGGATCTTCTTTCTCAATAATTCTTGCAAAGCCCTTGCCCATCACCGCCCTGATTCCGTTGACATTCCAAGAAATTATTTTCATTTTAGCCAAGATTCTGTTTATTTTAGTCCGTTTTTATTAGTCAGTTTTAATTGTAGCTAGTTTTAATTGTAGCTAATTTTTATTTTTTAGTTGTTCCTCTTCCGCCATCTTGTAGATAAGGTACCAAATCCAGCCTTTTCCCGCAGTGATTTTTTGCTATCATAAGGAAACGGCTCAGATTTCAATTCATCATACCCGCAGTTATGGCACTTGATAAAAGCCAGGTCTTCATAGACCTCAATCTGGCTGGAACCACATTTGGGACATCTTCTATTCATTTACACATCCCTTCTTAACACTCTTCTTCATCAGGATCTTTATCCCTATTTTCCGGGCAGGTATAACACCGCCCTTTGGGAGTTAAATAAGACTGGCAGCAGGTTTCCTTGTATTTAATAGTTCTTATTTCTGTCAGTTCTTCTGCGGAAAGCTCTTCCAACTCCCCCTTCCTTTCCTCAGTCTCCCCGTTCATCATGAAGTTTATTTAACCCTTCACTAATATACTTTTCTCTGGCCGGAGCTTTACCATGTAAATTTTTTTTTATTTATCTGCAGTAGGACTTTTTCTACTAAGTCTCTTCACTAATCACTCTCCTGAAGACATTAAATCTTCCGTAGGAAGATCCTCAGAATACTTCTCCAGCTCTTCCATCATTTCATCCAACGGATTTCTTCTTTTCTTCTTTTTCAGTTCCGTTTCAGGGACCATATCTTGATTCAAGCTTATTTTTTATATAAATTTTTTGTGTTCTAGGGCTCTGTAGAAAATGTAGTTAGCATCAATTTGCGAAGCACTACTATCGTTAAATATTCAGCTGACAAGATGATTGCCTCATCCGGAGAATGTCAGCCTTTACCTAACAGAATCAGGTGCTGAGCCTTATGCTAACCGAGTGCGAAGAGATTTTCTACAGAGCCCTATGGGGGGGTAATATTTATAATCAGTTTTGATATTATTAGAGCATGCTCTCTTCCTGGATTAATCAGAAATTCCTTAATGCAGACAAGCTCAAAACTAAATTTAAGGCTAACCTGCCCTTTCCCAATTTAGCTCTTGAGAATTTTTTCAACCGGGAAAAGATGATCGCCTTATTAAGAGCCTTAGCTAAAGAGCAATTCCATCTGAAGGATTCTGACTTATTCACTTTTTTCCAAACTTATGATTTCAGAGCCACCAAGAACAGGCCCGTTAAGGAATTCAGGGACTTTTTTGCTTCCCCAGAATTTATTGATTACCTGTCTAAGATCTCTAACACTAAACTTAAAAATAACCCGGAATGTTTTGCCACGATTTATCAGGACACTAATTACCTCTTGCCGCATGATGACCATGTGGAGAACAGAAAAATAGCTTATATGGTCTATTTGTCCAATTTAAGTAAGAAAGAGGGCGGTACGCTTAACTTTTACTCTTCCAGAAAGGGTCTGCCGTTGAAAATTGCTAAAAAAATAGCTGTTTCATTCAATACCTTGGTCCTATTTGAAGTCTCAAAAAAATCGTTTCACAGTGTCAGTGAAGTTACAGCCAAAAAACAGCGCCTAACTGTAACGGGGTGGTTTTATGATTAATCAATCTTATCGATTGGCAGGGTTGAAGCTGCAGAAATCGTTTCGGCAGGATAAAATTTTCCCGCACCTTTGCTTATACCAATTCTTTAATCAAGAATATTACCAACAGCTAAAAGCAGAAATCAAACGGCTTAATTTTAAAAAGTCCAGGCAGCACTTATCACATTCTTGCGCCCAGGCCAAAGTTCCATTACTGTTAAATAATTTCCTGCTCTCCCAGAAGTTTCAGCAGTTCCTTTTTTTTATAACTGGCAACAAGGTAAAATCATTAACTGCTAAGGCTTATCAGTTTGGCCGTGAGGATTACCTGATATTAAATGACCGTCTGCAGAAGAACCATCATGCAGAAATAACCTTGGACCTAACTAATGGCTGGGACAAGAACTGGGGCGGATCCATTTCTTATGCCAACGGGAAAGGAGAGGTCTTGGCCTTGCCAATTAAAGAGAATACCTTCACTATCATTGAATTGAAGCGTAATGTTAACCGCTATGTTAAGTACATTAATCATTATGCTAAAAATAAAAAAAGAGTTTTTTGCCTGGTTAAGCTGACCTTTTTTAAACCGGAATCTTTATAAAACCACTATCACTTTATTGGAAAAGATGAAACGAAGCTCACGCCGCTGGAAGAAAAAAGGTCAAATGCGCTGGAAATGGCAGCGCAAGAAAATCAAGAAGGCCAAACGCCGGCGTAAGATTGAAAGTGGCTAGTCTTTAATCAAATATCGTGGTTTAAGTGTTTTTGAAAAATGCTGGAAGAACTGTTTAGTGCTGAAGTACGATTAGCGGTAATTAATTATAATGAAGTGTTGGAAGTGCTTCATTATTATTTTGATGAATTTAGTAATACTAAAACGTTGAAAACAGCACAATTGCTAAGGCCAGAAGATAATTTATCCTACAGTTTGCCTTTTGCCGGCACTTGGGAAAAATACGGGAAAAAAGGCACTTTGGCATTTTGGTTCAACTGTATTAAAAGTGGTTCAACTTATGAGCTGGTCTTAGAGTTACATGGTTTAGAACCTCATCGGGAGGTAGTTCACGCCCTAGATGAAGCCAATTTCTCATTCATTAGTTATCGGAGAGATGATTCTCCAGCTAAAACTATTATTAAACTGGATTTAGTGCGGTAAGATTTAAGCTGCAGCAGGCACAATCAGAAAAATGAATGATTTTTGGCTGCAGCAGATATCATAACCGCTCGCTAGCGCAAGCGAACGTTGTATCTTCCGCCTGGTCACGTCATGATTAGCATCGCTAATCATTCCTTAATCATGACCCAGACGCCAAAAATAACTCAGAAAGCGGATAGTGTCCTGCAGTAAAAACCTATTTATACACCAATACTTATATCTTCAGTAAATGGAATCAATTGAATCTGAGAGCCAGTTTATCTGGAAATTCATCTGGCATATTTTTCTAACTCCGCTTACATTCATCCTGATTCTGTTCAAGAAAAAAGAATTTAGAGACCTATTCCAGCCATTTACTGATTTATTTAAGTTCATCTTTGAACCAAAACTCACCCTCTCAATAATCATCATCAATATTGCTATTTTCTTTGGAAGCTTCTACTTCTTAAGTGAGCAAACGCTTAACGGCTTCATTAATTATCCAACTGATTTGTTAGATCTTAGATTATATACTTTATTCACTGCCGGTTTTCTTCACGTAGATTTATCTCATCTTATTGGCAACATGATCGGAATATTTATTTTTGGAAGAGTTGTGGAAAGAAGGCTGGGATTCTTTAAAACACTACTCGTATACTTTGGCGCTTTAATTTTGTCTAGCTTATTTGAATCCTTAATTAATTTATTCATAACTGGAAATGACGTTGGCGGGCTGGGCGCTTCAGGAGCTTTAATGGGTTTGATTTCCACAGCCATATTGCTGGACCCATTTTATTTATCATACGAATTAATTATTCCTCTTCCAGTGATGGTCAGCGGATGGTTGGCAATTTATGGAGACGTTGCCGGCGTGCTAAATCCATCTCAAGATGGAATAGGGCATTTTGCTCACTTGGGCGGATTTATTTCTATAGGACTATTAATGTTCCTGATAGGGATAGATGAAAGATCAAAATTAAAACGCGGATTAATAATAAATATCATCTCATTAGTGGTAATGGCTATCCTATACTTCTTACTGATTCAATATGGATATTCAGATTTATTTTTGCCACGGGCTTGATGCCTTTTGAAGATAGTGTCATTAATATCTTGTAGTTTATTTTTGGAGTAATTCTGGTTATTACTTTATCAAATGATTATAGAATGGTAAAGTTTAGACTAAAAACACGATTCCCGCGCCCTAACTTTTTTCCGATACGTTTATAAATAACTGACCATCCTTGAATAAAACAACATGTGTGCTCAATTAATCTTGAGTATGATATAGGTGATCCAAAAATATTTTGGACGACAAAAACAATTCCTACAAAATTGCGATCGGATAACACAAAGGATAATAGTTCCAAATAACAATGGAGTTCACCTCTCGTGGAGTTGCTAATGAAAGTTAGTAATTCTAGAGAATGGACAAAGTTAGTTCCCGTTGATCCTGCGGGAGATTGCTGCTATGAGAGTTCGATTAAGCCATGCAAGTCAGAGGGCTCGCAAGAGCACAGGCTGAATGCTCAGTAACACGTCAATAATCTGCCCTTAGGTCCGGGATACCCTTGGGAAACTGAGGTTAAAACCGGATATGTTCTTGATACTGGAATGTTCTTGAACTGAAAAGCAATGCCTAAGGATGAGTTGGCGGCTGATTAGGCAGTTGGTAGTGTAACGGACTACCAAACCTTTGATCAGTACGGGCCGTGAGAGCGGTAGCCCGGAGAAGGGTACTTAGACACTGACCCTAGCCCTACGGGGTGCAGCAGGCGCGAAACCTTTACAATGTACGCAAGTGCGATAAGGGAACTCTCAGTGCTTAAGCAATGCTTAGGCTTTTGCCAAATGCAAATAGTTTGGCGAATAAGTGGTGGGTAAGACGGGTGCCAGCCGCCGCGGTAACACCTGCGCCACAAGTGGCAATCGCATTTATTTGGCCTAAAGCGTTCGTAGCCGGATAAGTAAGTCTTGGGTGAAATCGTTACGCTTAACAAAACGGCGTGCTTGAGATACTACTTATCTAGAGACCGGGAGGAGTGAAGGGTATTCCTGAGGGAGCGGTAAAATATACTTACTATTTTTTAACAATAAATAAATTAATCGTAAGTATTTACAGTGCTATAATCTCAGGAGGACCACCTGTGGCGAAGGCGCTTCACTAGAACGGGTCTGACGGTGAGGAACGAAAGCTAGGGGAGCAAACCGGATTAGATACCCGAGTAGTCCTAGCCGTAAACGCTGTGTACTAGATGTTGCATATTCTTTGAGAATGCGCAGTGTCGAAGCGAAGGTATTAAGTACACCGCCTGGGAAGTACGGTCGCAAGGCTGAAACTTGATGAGGATGTAAAACATTTTCAAAAGTCAGTAGACTTAAAGGAATTGGCGGGAGAGCACCACAAGGGGTGCGGCGTGCGGTTTAATCTAACTCTACGCAGAGAATCTCACCAGTAGCGACGGCAGAATGATGGTCAGGTTAAATGTCTTACCGAACGAG
>DATDXK010000095.1:0-2463 GCA_035289345.1 Candidatus Nanoarchaeia archaeon | reverse complement strand
CACTGCAAAACCGCCAAATTTTTGCACTTTTTCCTTCAAAAAGCCGGCCATTACTTCCATCGGAAACACCAACGGGCTTGTTTAAAAGCAAATCGAAAAACTCGCAGGCAAAAATCACGGACTCGGTTTAGTGTCTCTCTTAAACTATTTTTTAGGTTGGTTTGGCGGCTTTTTATCAGTGCGGTGGAATGCCTTGTGGTTTAAATCTTCATCAATTAAATCTTCGTAAAAATTAATTTTGATATCCTAAAAATACGGGTAAGCACCTGGCCAAGGACTGGTGTTTGTGGCTTTTTTAGGTAATCACCAGCTTCATCCAATAAATAGCCGCCGCCTTAAGACGAGCGATAATGTGCTGTTAAATTTGTTAGCAGCCACGGCCCAGAACTGGCGATAAAAGTTTTAAACGTTGATTTGAAGTTAATATTTCAGAACATATTGGTTTTAATCGTAAGCTGTAATCAGCAATGGGGCAATATCTTTTTAAAAAAAATTAAACATTTTGGCGTTTACACCATGCTTTTTGCTTAAAACTTTCTTCAAGTGTTTAAGCTTTGAGTCGGTGCTAAACGTTGCTTCATCTGATTGACAAAACGGCAAAATTTACTAACTGCTATTCCAAATAATGCCCCTAGCACAAAATAAGCGATTAAATTTAATGGAACAATAATCGCCAGGGCTTTATACGAAGCAGCAAATAATATGCCGGGGTAAAAAGAAATAATAATCATTAGAAAAATGAAAATTAATGAGCCTGGAGGCAATAGGTGGGGATTTTTATGGACTAGTGGGCCAATCACCTTGAAGATTAAAAGCGTGGTTAGCACAGCACAAATATAAATACCCTGCCCGATCAAGCCTCCGATTAACCAGGCTGGTTTACTTTTAGATTCAGTTTTGAATGTCATTAAAAGATTTAAAATCTAAACAGTCTTTACTGCTCTAACGGCTTATCCAACATAGCTTAAATGCTTCTCTTCACGGATTTCCTCTGCCTTCTGGCCCTTCTGCACAATTCCGCGCAGTTTCTGCTCAAAGAGAACTGCCTGCTTAAACAAGGGCTTAACATCTACATCCAAGCCAATATAGGCATCCAGTGCCTCAATGATATGGGCTGCGGCCTTGCTGTCTGGCAAACCTATTTTTGCTTCAGCAAATAAAGCGACCAAGGGGGTTTTCACTTGTTTAGCCAGTAAAGCGCCAGTAACGCCTACAATTATCCCCTCATTTAATGGATTGGCGATGCCCTGCAGCTTCTTAGCGATCACACCATTGCTGGTAGAATAATAAAAGACGCGGCTATCATCACCATCCGGAGAACCTACACCTTCCAAAGAAATGATTTCCTTAGCTTGCAGCAGCTCAGCTAATTCAGTCACAATCTCAGCCAATTTCCAGCCTAAATCCTTGCCAATATTGATAGCATGCACTAGAACTAAATTATGCAACTTATTGTAATGGATAGATAACGGCTCAATGACTTTGCTTTGATGGATGGCAATCATGGCCGGAACTTCATCCATTTCCACGATACCGATCTTTTCTGTCTCCAGATGCTCCATCAAAAATTCGGTGGCAATCGTTCCAATCAATCCAAATCCAGGAAATCCTTCCACGATAGTAACATTTCTTGGTTTTTTTGTTAAAAGCAGTTTCATTAGCATCACCTTCTTTAATATTAACCGAAACAGTTTCATAATTTATAAGTGTTTCGATGACCAGTTGCTCTCACACAATTTCATAATGCTGAAGGTTCCAATTAAATTTCCATAACCTATTTAAAAGAATGATTATTCTTATGGCGGATGTTGTTCAGGCACTAAGCATGAATCATGCAGTTAAATAAAATGGCTGATAATCAAAAAGATGAATTGTTAGTAACCATTCTTAGATCTAGTGCGGTGTTTAGGCTGGGTCAGTTTGTCCCTCCCAGAGAGACTAAACCATTTTATGTTGCCATGCTCCCTGATGGAGATAATTATGGTTGCGTCTGTGAAAATTTAAGAAGCTTGCCTGAACAGTTAGCCCAAATTTATAATAGTTCTGTGAAAAATGTAATCCTCCAAAATCTGGAAAGAGAGCAGATCTTTAAAGAACTAAAGTTAGCTGATTGGCAGACTGTAACTATCAGGCATGAGCCGCTTACTTACCAGGAATATTCAGATATTTTAAGCTTTAGCAGGAATCATATTGGTTTTCGATTTAAGGAGTATCAGAACAAACTAGAGGTGTCAAGTGCGAGCAGTGATGATTTACCTGATTCCGATTATAGCCGTTGGCAAGATGAGGGTGGTCAATAAGCATAAATTGTAATAACCTGAACGGGAAGAAAAGTAAATGGAGAAAAATAAAATAATCCTCTGGAGGCATTTCAAATGACATATCAAGAACAAAATTTCAATCAGTTGTGGGGAATAACCGGTTTTAGCGATAAATTGCTGGAAAACCATTTAAAATTATATT